>CBFHWY010000001.1:0-142334 GCA_965659675.1 Salibacteraceae bacterium
GCTTTCCATTTGATGGCTTCATAATCTTTAGAAATATCTGCACCTCGCATTCTCTCTCCAATCACCCTCAAACTCTTCGTAATGTTTGATGAAAGCAAATAGGCCACCAATAGCGCAAAGAGCAAGAGCACTACATAGATCTGGATCAGACTCGCAAAGTACTCTCCCACTTCTTCTTTATTAAGGGCTTCCTTGCTGAAGTAAGGCAAGTTGACAATGGCAATGTTTTGACCTTCTTCATTCTTTAGATATGAGAAAGTAGACAGATAGGTCTGTTCTTCTTTTTTTTCGGTGACCAAAATGGTAGAATCTGATCGGGTAAGGCGTTCGAGCACATTTGCCTTAATGCTCTCAGGCAAAATACTGTCCTCAAAAAAGGACATTTCCGTAGAAGTGATCAGTTCTCCTCTCGGGTCGAAAACATTGATCTCAAAGTCGTTGATCTCTGAGACTTCGATGATCTTATCTGCAAACTCTTTGGTATAGAATGGGTAAACCTCTCCATCGCGATTGTTCTCTAAAAAGTAGTTGATCGCTTTCAACACTGCCCTTTCTTTACGGAGAAGGCGCTCAGCATGGTACTTTGCATTCTCGTTCTGAAAGAAGATCAGTGTCACTGCTCCGATCAGTACGAACGATACAAGCACAAGGCTGATCATCAGCAGGTATATGCGGTTTCGAAGGCTAATTGTCATCCTGAGCCAAACATAACAAGAATCGCACCTAAAACGGCTGCATCATAGTTGGACGAAAAAAGTAAATTTGCCGCCTGCTTCGAATTTCGAAGTATAGAGCCCTTATCCTCCTCCGGCGGAAGGGGCTCAATTGCTTACCTGCCGGCAGGGAGCACCACGGTGCGAACTTTGGAAGAAATTTTGAAGTTTTGTCGGCGATATGGTTTCCAAAAACCTGGGCCCTTAGCTCAGTTGGTTAGAGCACCTGACTCATAATCAGGTGGTCGCTGGTTCGAGCCCAGCAGGGCCCACGAAGTGGGAATAAACCTCGCCATTAGGCGGGGTTTTTTTATTTGAGTGCAGCGAAAATAAAAGCCCTGGGCGAGAAGTTGATAGTGAGCTTGCCGAACTAAGCCCAGCAGGGCCCACGAAGTGGGAATAAACCTCGCCATTAGGCGGGGTTTTTTTATTTGAGTGCAGCGAAAATAAACCCCCTGGGCGAGAAGTTTGTAGTAAGCTTGCCGAACTAAGCCCAGCAGGGCCCACAAGGCAGCATTAAGTCCTTCGTTAAACTCAGGAACCACAAGAGTATTCAGCATACAGCGCGATACTCCTGCGAAAACTGAAACCCTCAAAACCCAAACCCAAACAACTCTTCCAAATACCTTAAGGTCTTCTTCTTGACCTCATCCATATCTACCTTTCTTCCCAACTCTTGCTCAAGTGAGGTAACGGCTTTGTCATCAATTCCGCAGGGTACAATGTGATCAAAGTATGACATGTTCGTATTTACATTGAAAGCAAATCCGTGCATGGTGATCCAGCGCGAACAACGTATGCCAATGGCACAGATCTTTCTTGCTTTATCTGGGTCTTCCTCATCGATCCAAACTCCAGTAAGGCCGTCAATCCTTCCAGCACTAATGCCGTAATCGGCCAACACCTTGATGATGGCTTCTTCAATATAGCGCAGGTACTTGTGAATGTCGGTAAAGTAATGATCGAGGTCAAAGATGGGATAACCCACCAGTTGTCCTGGACCGTGATAGGTAATGTCTCCTCCTCTGTTGATCTTGTAAAACACCGCCTGATTTTCCATCAGGCCTTTATCGTCAAGCAAGAGGTTCTTTAGTTCACCACTCTTACCTAATGTATATACATGAGGGTGCTCACAGAAGATGAGCGTATCGCGCGTGACCTGTGGGTCTTCCGGAAACTTGAAGTTGTGCGTTTTTATCGCTACATTCTGCTTGTTGAGTTCTTCTTGAAGATCCCAACACTCCTTGTAATCGATCAATCCAAGGTCGCGGAAATCAAGCTTCCTTTTAGCTTTTGAATTTGGCAAGTTCTCCTTTTAGATGAGTGATCACATCCACCTCAATGGGGTCGATTCCTCTTTGTTCGGCCAACATGACGCTAACCCAGTCACCTAAATGTATTAGATACATGCTCTGTTCTACCTCGTTAGAGCCAAGGGCGATGATGTCCATCACATTACTTGTGTACTTCGCATACACTTCTTTGGTGATGTCCATTCTTTTCAGTGTTCTTACATGATCGTTTTCCGAGCGCATAAAGAGTACCGCAAGGTCATCGTTCTTTATGGTCCAACCAACCAACTCGTTATGTGTCATTTCTGGGTACACATTGTGCCAGCAAAGCATTTTGCCATTTTCATTGATCTGTTGTCTGAACCTAACGGCCAGGCCTTCGTGTTCAGAAGCGATGTAGAGAACGGGGATCTTACCCAAAAAGAAGCTGGCGATCTTCTCGGCCTCGGTCTGAATCACTTCTTCATGGTCTCTTAGAAAAGCTGCAACCCCTTCCAACTGATCAAGGTACTTTGAGTCAGTGAGACCGTAGTGCGCTAGATACTTGAATAGCTGAGTAAGACTGTAGCCCAATGCTGCTCTTGGTGGATAATCCTCTGGGATCTTGATCACATTAAATCCGCTGTTCTGAGCGCGTTCGTAGAGCTTGCCCCCTGAGGTCACACATGCGATCTGTGCTCCCTTTGCCTCCGCCTCATCAAAAGCACTCAGAGTTTCTTCTGTGTTTCCTGAATAAGAACATGCGATCAGTAGGGTTTTTGGTCCACAGAAGCCTGGGAGGTGATAGTCTTTGTTGATGTAAATCGGCACGTTCAATTGCTCCTGTGCCATTTGTGAAGCTATGGTTCCACCTATGCCGCTTCCACCCAGGCCTGTGATGATCACATTTTGAATGTCTTCTTTTTTCGGTTTTAACTCAGAGGCTTTAGCGATTGCCAATGCTTCTTCTAACTGGAAAGGGAATTCTGCAACAAGCTTTCTCATATCTTAAAAATCGGTCTGCAAAGTTAATAGCAAGTGAATAGCATAGGCTTCTTTTCTTTAGCCTTCACAAAAGTTTAAAGGAAAACCACTTTCTGTATGCTGTTCTTTTCTCCGTGTTTTATGTAAACAAAGTAGATTCCCGGACTAATGTTCTCTCTTTGGTAGATCAGGTATTTTGAACTTTGTTTTTCATGATAAACTCTTTGGAAAACAGCATGTCCCTGTGTATTCACTATGCTGAATTTCTGAATACCCGTCGCTGGTACTTTCACCTTTAATTGTTGTACAACCGGGTTTGGAAAAACAAAGCTTTGTGCCTCAATTAACTCCCGTTGGTTTGATTCATAGTCGAATTCAGGATTAAAGATCTCTATGATCTTGTCGTCATCTTCCTGAACCACAGAAGCTCCGTTTGCCTCCTGGTTAGAGGTCGCCAGATAGATCTTACCATTCGGAGCAACAAAAACATCTCTCAACCGGCCATAGACCCCAACTTTTTTTCCCTCGGCATTCTGCCTGTCCAAATAATCCTGCTGAAACGTAACACTGCGACCTTCTTCGTCCAATCCGATCAGGCTAAGCTCTTTGTTCTTCAAGAATGTTTGCAGCAGTGAGCCCTGCCATTCAGGGATGCTTGGGTGATCGAAATAGGCCAAACCACAGGGCGCCTCTGTGGGTGTCCAGGTCAGTAATGGCTCTCTCACATTCGCTGAATCACAAAAGGCCTGTTCACTGGCAAAATCGCAGAAGCCCTCAACTCTGGGCCAACCGTAATTCCGTCCTTTTTCTATCAGGTTGAGCTCATCATCCGTGGCAACTCCGTGTTCTGAGCTGTATAGCAAACCCTCTTTGCCAAAACACAATCCTTGCGGGTTTCGATGTCCGATACTCCAGGCATAGTTTCCTGGGAATGGATTGTCTTTTGGAACCCCTCCATCTGTCGTCATTCTCAGGATCTTGCCCACATTCCTATTAGATCGTTGTGGTTCCACGCCAGTGAATGCATCTCCTAAAGCCACATACATGATACTATCGTTTTCGAATACGATCCTTGATCCGTTGTGAGTAATGTTGGCTGGAATATGGTGAATGAGGTGAGTGGAGTCAATGAAGGTTCTGCTCAATTGAGAATAGGTATACCTTACTAGTCTCGCTCCAAATAGATCGTAGGTGTAGTTCACATAAACATAGGGCACCAATGGGAACTTTGGGTGAAGAGCCATGGCATGGAGACCTGAATTATCAATGGATTGATAAACCTCATCTATGCTGAACACTTCCCTTATATCACCTGTTTCTGGATCCAGGCTTTTGATTTTTCCATTTCGCTCAGAGAACCAGAGCAAGCCTGTGTGATCCATGTCCAGGTCCCAGGGAATTTCCAGGTGATCTGCAATGACGCGGGTTTGAAGAGTAGTATTGGCTAATCGAATGACCTTATCGAGGGTTGTGTCTATATTTTGATCTGGAGGTTCGTAAGTATAGCCTTCTGTTATCTCAAAGATCTTATCCCCTCCTGTTCGGCTGCTTCCGTAGATGTCTTCATTTGAGCTTGAAACAAATACCCTTCCTTCGGGAGTGACCAAAACTTCCCTTATTCTTCCTATGAGTCCGTCTATGTAATTCTTCTCAGAGACCACACTTTGTTTATCTCCGCTCAGTCTCACCTGACGAAGCGATTGCCCTCTCAGGTTTGAGAGTAAAATGCTGTTTTGCCACTCCACTATTGTTCCGTTAGTGGGATAATAGTCGATGCCCGAAGGAGCCACAGGGGGGTCCCATACAGACTGTGGGTCGATATATCCTCTATTCAAACAGGTGTCTTTGAGTGCGGCGGGACACTTTCCCGTCACTTCTGGCCAGCCATAATTTGAACCCCTCTCAATGAGGTTCAGCTCATCATTATTGCTCGGTCCGTGTTCTGAACTGTAAAGTAGGGTGTCAATGGCACAAAGTCCCTGAGGGTTTCGGTGTCCATATGACCAGATCAAGGATCCCGGAATAGGGTTGTCGCCAGGAGTAGTTCCATCAGCCTTGCACCTCAAGATCTTTCCCTGAAAGTTATTTAATTCTTGTGCTTTGTTGGCTTCTCTTCGGTCTCCAACTGTGAGGAAAACCTTGTCAGCGATCACCTCAATTCGACCTCCGATATTCGCATTGGCAATACCTATATTGTCGATCAATATTTGTTCTGAACTCAGCCTGGCTTGATGATAATCGAAGGCTGATAAACGCATCCGTAGTTGCTGTGCCTGGTAATAACAATAGCTGATGTAAACCCGTTGATTGGTTTCAAAGTCACTGGCAAGTTTAATGTCGAGAAGACCTGCCTGATTCTCACGGGCAACATTGAGCTCCAGGGCTTCAGATACAGCCCCTGAGTTGACATCAGCAACGTATACCTTACCGTTGATCTGACTGAAAAGGATACTGTCATTACCCAGCCACTCCATTCCCCACGGAACCTCAAGGCCTGTTATTACCGGCTTGGGACCATAGTTTTTGCCATCCAACAGCATTTGCCCACTGACCGAGTGAGCCAGGCAAAAAAGAATGATAAAAATGAGGCAACGGCCGTGCAAGCTGTTCCCTGACAAGGACATTAATGTATGATTACCTTCTGGGTGGTTTTCGCTCCATCAGGTAGCTCAACGTGAATCAGGTAAATTCCTGAACGAAGCTCTGGTGAAGTCGATAATTCTTCACGCACCAACTCGGTACTGTGCACGAGATTTCCCGTAAGGTCGATCAACATAAGCTGAGCGTTCTGATGCTTTTCTCCGCTGAGGGCCCACTCCAGTTGCTTTCCTTTTGTTTTGGTCAATACCCTGGTCGTGGCTTCCAGGTCCTCGGCACTTAAGGTCTCACCACAGGTCGTGTCAACAAGAATGACCACCTGCGCTGAATTCTCACACCCAACATCACTTATGGCTTCTACCACCACCGTACTTGTGATTCCTGGTGCAACTGCCTTTTCTTTATCCGTTGTCACTACTTGTGACCCGAGGATGTTCCAACGAAATAAATTTGCGTTTGAGGTCACAGTGATGATATCAGCCTCATCTTTACAAATTGCTGCTCCCCTACTTGATTGGCTCAAGCTGATCGTTGGGCTTGGATTTACATTGATGGTGAAATTCAAAGAGTCTTTACAACCATTGTTGTTTCCAACCACCTTGTAGCTGCTCGTTACTGTTGGGTTGGCCTGAACGTTTGTTCCTGAATTCGCTAAGAGGTTATTCCCCGTCCAGTCATAAGTACCGTTTCCGCCTGCACCAACACAAACCAACTTCACCGTATCTCCTTCGCAGATCTCTACTAAGTTGGTGTCTTTATCATTCATTTCCAGAGCCAAAACTGCTGGTGCGGAGTTTACCCTTACCAAAGTTCCTCGAGATGCAGTACATCCGTTTGATCCCGTTGCCGTAACATTGATGGTGGTGTTTGCCCCGATGGTGATGAGTACAACCTCACCAGTATCTTTATCAAATGCCGGAGCCGGTGTCCAGGTATAAGATTGCCCTCCACTCACACTTAAGCGGGTTGGGGTATTGACACATACAAACTGCGGGGCGCTGATATTCACTGTAGGTGATGCCTTTACTGTAATCGACTGGCTGGCTGTAGCTTCACAACCATTGGTGTCCGTTCCCACAACCTCATAGTTCGTGCTACTGCCTGGACTTGCGCTTACTGTATCTCCCATAGTAGAGCTCAGGCCGGTTGCAGGGCTCCACATGTAGGTATTGGCTCCACTTGCAATGAGGTCTGTAGCGCTTCCACTACAAATACTATCCTCAACGGTCATCACCATCACATTCGGTAGCTGGTTAACTGTGATCGTTATGAATTGCGTGTCCTGGTTCATTCCAACCGTCCCAATCACCCGATAGGTTGTGCTCGCTGCTGGCATCGCTTTTACCGTATCACCAGCTGTAGTGTCTAAGCCAGTATTGGGTGACCACACATACGAACTTCCGTTCGAAGCATAAATCATAGTTGAATCTCCAGCACACAATGTATCGCTATCTGCGGTAAGTGAGATGTTCTGGGCATTAAGATTAAGGACAGCAAAAAGTCCTGCAAAGAGATAAATGATCTTTTTCATAAGGTCACAATTGGAAAGGCACAAAGCTAATCACTTTGCTGTTTGCTAACAAATTAAAAAGATTTGGATAAAATAGGCTTGCCAAACTTTACATTTGAAGCATGAAGTGGACATCTTTTATTCTATTGATGATGCTGTTTATCGCTGGCTGTAAGAGCGACAAAACATTCGAACAGCTTGAGCAACGCTTTCCTGAAGGCAGTCCAAAAATTGTAGGTATTTATAAGGTAGAGAATGACACTCATCGCATAGGTGAAAAGCATTTTTATCCCGACAGCGCGCTGAGAATGGTCGCATATTATGACTCAAGCGGCGCTAGAATGGGCGAATGGAAATACTACTTTGAAGATGGTAAACTCTGGAGCTCTTGTGAATACAAGGCTGGTCTTAAACACGGAAAAAGTGAGGTATTTTATCCAAACGGTCAATTGAGGTATGAGGGAAAGTATCAAAACGACCGACCCGTTGAGGGCTCATTTACCTATTATAATGAGCAGGGAGAGGTCACTAAAAATGAATAGTGGCTGACAAATTTTAGCGCTGCACGTTAAAAAATTGTTGTTGATACTTCATTTTTATACCTTTAGCGGCCTTTTTAAGGGAAAAATGCTCTAAAAAGACAACTATTAATCAATAAATCTGACTCATGAGAAAACTATTTACATCTGTAATGTTCATGGCGATTGCCAGCTTTGGCTTCAGCCAGTATTACTACGTTCCAAATGATGACGCGGGTGGAAACCCGGGAAATCTTAACACCCAGGATGCTGAATTTCCTGTAGGTGGCGGACTACCAACAGATCCGGCTGACGCCTGGACAACTATTGTTACCGGTCCTTCTTCAAGCTGGACATCAGCTCAAAACATTGGTTTTAATTTCGACTTTCAAGGAAGACAAGTGAGCCAATATGCGGTTCACCCTTCTGGAGTTGTGAGTTTCATTACTGACCCTCTCGTCCTGGGTGCTTATACTCCCGGTTCTACGCCAGCTGCGCTACCTAGCACTTCTATTCCAGATAGCTCACTTTGCTATTGGGGTTTATCAATTGGATCTGGTGACTTTATCGTTAGAAAAACTTTCGGTACTGCACCAAACCGTCAACACTGGATCATGTTCAACTCTGCAGTTTCTGCCGGAACACAGTCTGGTTGGGTATATGGCTCTATTGTACTAGAAGAGACAACCAACAAGATTCACTTTGTTAATCAAAGAGTTCAGTGTATCGTTGGGCAATCTCAGTGCGCTGGAAGACCAGCTCTTACTGTTGGTGTTCAGGTAGATGGTTCTACTGCATATCAGCAGCCAGCATCTCCAAATTATCAGGCGGGAACTACTGGAAATGATGCTACAAGAGCTGACAACGGCTACACTACATTCATTCCAGGTAGCCAGCCTGCCAACTCAGTTGCTATGAATTCTGTTGTTTTCGACAGATATCTGGTAAGAGATGACGGCCCTTTCACTGTAACTGGTGAATTTAGAAACCTTGGTTCAAGTTTGCTTTCTGACTATGATTTGGTTTATCAAGTAAACAGCGATGCTCCAGTTGTACAAAATGTTACTGGGAAAGCGATCGGTTCTTTCAGCACCGAAACATATTCTCACGGTATTGCATGGACTCCACCTTCAAGTGGTGAGTACACCATCAGAACCTGGGTTACTAACCCTAATGGTGGAACTGATCCAGACCAAAGCGATGATACAGCAAGCATTACGATCAATGTAGTTGATACCTTTATTCAGAGAAAGCCTCTATACGAAATCTTTACAAGTTCAACATGTCCTCCTTGTCGTCCAGGTAATGAAAACTTTCACAACGTGGTAGCCGGAAAAGATGACGAGTACGTAGCGATCAAGTATCAGCAGAACTTCCCTGGTTCGGGTGATCCTTATGCTACTACTGAGGCGGTTAACAGAAGAAATGCTTACGGAGTTAACACTATTCCACGTATGGAGCTAGATGGTGGCTGGGATCAGAATGCATCTAGATTTACTTCGGCTTTACATGATGAGTATCGCGCTGTTCCTTCATTCTTGAACATCAATGCAACTTACGATGTGGATACAACTGGTTCGAAGCTTGTAACTATCGATATAGATATTGATGTGGTTGAGGATCTTGATAACTCACTATACAGACTTTTCGTTGCGATCGTTGAAGGGGACACCTATGAAAACGTTAAGAACAACGGTGAAAGCGAGTTTATTGATGTAATGAAGAAAATGCTTCCAGATGAGCAAGGCTCGATCATTAGTCAGCCTTTGAATGCTGGAACTACCATCAGTGAAGATCTAACATTTACCTTCAATGGTGACTTTAGATTGCCAAATGATGGTCAAACAGCAAACAGGATCAATCATGCAATTGAGCATTCTGTAGAAGAGTTTGCAGATCTTAAAGTTGCGGTTTGGGTTCAAAACAGACTTGTAGGTGATGTTCTTCAGGCTGAATGGGCTGAAAACATTTCTGACTACACAAGTACAGAAGAGCGCAATATCGAAAACATGAATGTTCGTGTTTATCCTAACCCTGCTTCAGATGTTGTAAATGTGAGCTACTTCCTACAGGACCGTCAGGATGTAGAAATTTCACTAAGCAATGCAATGGGTTCGGTGATCGAAACTTCTGCTACCTCTTCTAACATGGGTAATAACTCTGCTATGATCAACACTTCTGATCTAAGTAATGGTGTTTACTTCATCAACCTTAAAAGTGGTGAAGACGTGATCACTAAGAAGTTCATGATCGCGAGATAAGCAAAATCGCATTTTATTTTAAGGCCTCCTCGGTAAACGGGGAGGCTTTTTTTGTGTAATTTTTCCAGTTCATATGATCCCCAGATACATCATCGATGAGATTTTCCAAACCGCCCAAATTGAGGAGGTTATCGGTGATTTTGTGAACTTAAAGAAAGCGGGGTCCAACTTCAAGGGACTTAGCCCATGGTCTAATGAAAAGTCTCCCTCCTTCATGGTGTCTCCAGCTAAAAGGATCTTCAAAGATTTTAGCTCAGGAAAGGGTGGTACGGTGGTAACCTTTCTCATGGAACATGAACAGATGTCTTACCCCGAGGCCTTGCGTTATTTGGCAAAACGCTATAACATCGAAATTCCCGAGGAGGCACCCGACCCAGAGCAAGAAGAAAGTCAGAAAAAAAGAGAAAGTCTTTTTAAGGTCACCGAGTTCGCGTCCTCTTTCTTCGAAGAAGAATTATGGAACTCTGATCGAGGTAAGGCCATAGGTCTAAGTTATTTCAGGGAACGTGGCTTTAGCGATGACATCATTAAAAAATTTCAATTGGGCTACGCCGACCCCTCCTTCGATTCGCTGATCAAAAAAGCAGAATCTGATGGGTATAAGCTCGAGCTTCTTCTGGAAGGGGGTTTAGCAAAAAAGAAATCTGAAGAAGCTAATCCATATGACAACTTTAGAGACCGCGTAGTATTTCCCATACACAATGTAGCCGGTCGTTGTGTTGGCTTCGGAGCCCGAATACTCAGCTCTAACACCAAAGCACCAAAATATCTTAACTCTCCTGAAAGCCTGATCTATAACAAGAGCAAATTGCTCTATGGAATGTATCAGGCCAGGGCTGAGGTTGTCAAACAAGACCGCTGTTTACTCGTAGAGGGTTACACAGACGTTATCTCACTTTATCAATCCGGGGTAAAAAATGCCGTGGCTTCCTCGGGTACTTCTCTAACGGAAGACCAGATCCGGCTTATTCGTCGTTATACCAAGAACATTACCATCCTCTATGACGGCGACGAGGCAGGAATAAAAGCCAGCTTCCGGGGAATTGACCTGATCCTCAAAGAGGGGCTAAATGTGAATGTGCTTTTGTTTCCCGAAGGAGAAGACCCCGATTCTTTTGCCAAATCGCACAGCGCCGAAGAGCTTGAAGAATTTATTTCCAAGCGCTCAGAGGACTTTGTCTTCTTTAAGGCACGGGTACTTGGAAAGGAAAATCAGAAAAACCCACAACAACGCGCTGAGTCAATAAGAGATATTGTTTCTTCCATTGCGTTGATCCCTGACCACATTACGCGCAATGTATATGTTGCTGAGTGTTCAAGGCTGCTGGATATTGCAGAGTCTGCGCTGATCACTGAGATCAATAAGATTCGTCGTAAAGAGCTTGGTCGACAAATGAAACGGCGGTCTGATGACGGATCCAAAGAGACGCTCGAAAGCCTTCCAGAGGAGTACGCACAGCAAACACAAGAAGAACTTCAAAAGTTTGATGCATATCATCAGGAACTGGATATCCTCCGACTGATCTTCTGTTACCACGAAGAGGAAATAGAACACCAAGAAAAGACCATCAACGCTGCACAAATGATCGTTTCCGATATCCAAAAAGACGAGCTTGGCTTTGATGACGAAACCAGTGCTCAGATCTATGCGGAAATATTACACCAGTTGAGTGAATATGACGCCATTCGAGTAGATGACTTTTTGAATCACGAAGACGATAATATTCGTTCTTTGGTGGTCAACTTTCTGTCAGAGCCTTATGAGCTTCACAAGTGGGCTGAAAAAGAGATATTCGTTCACGATGAGAAGAAAAAGCTTAAAAAAGCTATCTTAAGCGCACTCTATGCATTCAAAGCCCGAAAGGTTGAGTTGATGATACTCGATATTCAAAACAAGCTTTCCAGTTCTGATCTTGGCGACGATGAGATGATCATATTAATGAAGAAAAAATCTAAACTTGATAAGGTTAGAATGCTCATCGGTGATAAGTTGGGTAGGGTGATCATGCACTATTGATATGAAAGAAAAGATCGTTAGTATTTTAGAGTTCCAGTTGTTTACCATAAACGACTACAGTCTTTCTGTGGCTAACCTTCTTTCGGCCTTCCTCATTCTTGCCATTGCCCGCTTATTGGTCTTTCTGATCCAGAAGATACTTCATCGCTCCTTTGTAAGACAGAATCTTTCAGATAAAGGGAAGGAATATGCCATTAATCAGATCTTAAAGTACCTCATTTATACCATTGCCCTTGTGCTGGTCATTGAGAGTTTAGGTTTTAATGTTACTATCCTCATTGCCAGTTCTGCCGCACTTTTTGTGGGTATTGGTCTAGGACTCCAGGACATTTTTAAGGATATCCTGAGCGGAATTTTTCTCCTCTTTGAACGAACCATTCAGGTGGGTGATATTGTAGAGATCGACTCATTAGTGGGTCGAGTAAAGGAAATCAACATTCGAACCTCCAAGGTGCGAACCCGCGACGGTATCATGATCATCGTTCCAAATAACAACCTAATCAGCGCCAAGGTGATCAACTGGAGTATGGAAAATAAGATCACGCGTTTTGGTGTTGAAGTTGGCGTTGCTTATGGTTCAAACACCCAATTGGTAAAAGACATTTTGATCCAGTCTGCGGTGGATCATCCTAACATCCTTGCAAAACCAGAACCCCGGGTCTTTTTTCGAGATTTTGGAAATTCATCGCTCGACTTTGAAGTGATGTTTTGGTCAGATAAAACCTGGGAGATCGAATTTACCCGAAGTGATCTTCGCTTTGCTATTGATCAGGCATTTAGGGATAAGGGTGTTACCATTCCCTTCCCTCAAAGGGATCTTCATGTTAAGTCTGACCTTACTAAGGCCCCTCGTCAAGAAGTTGAATAAACACTGGAAGGTGATCACTAAAGCCTTCCCTGTTATATCTCATGCCAATGAAGGTTCGTTTTGGCTTGACACCCAGGAATTTTGTGTCTTCTTCCAATAAAAATTGCGCTTCGTAAACAAAAGATCTAAGCTCAAAATTCTCGATCAGTGCTTCACTTATGAATACCTGATCTATTAGCGACCAATTCCCTTGATATTTATGGCTTAAAATGGATGCTCCATATTTTGAAAAGCCATTGATCAGCCCCGTTCTTTCCTGAAGTTGTTGAATACTTCGCTCTTGTCGGTCATCATTAAAATCACCCATACAAACGATCTTTGCATCAGGTCTTTCACTTAGTAATCGATTAATTGCTTCAGAAAGTGTTTCTGATGCCAGCATTCTGAGCGGCTCTGATTCTAACTTTCCTCTGTATTTGGAAGGCCAATGATTTACAAAAAAGTCAAGCGTATCTCCTCGCTCAGACAACAGTGTGGAGTGTAAAATATCACGCGTTCTGAAGCTGGGAATTTCACTGCTTCTTACCTTGATGTTTTCTTCAGACAATAATTCAAATCGATCTTTATTGTAGAGAAGTCCTAGATCAATTCCTCTCCTATCCTCGCTCCTGGCATATGAGATGCCAAAGTTTTCTCTTTTCAGCGCATCTCTGTTTAGGATATCTTCTACACAGTTTCTGTTTTCTACTTCACAAAAACCCAGTACATCAATATTCTTCCAATCGCCGAGCTGTGCAATTACCCTTGAAATTTGATCGAGTTTCCGATAGTATTTATAGGTATTCCAGCGTCTTGTTCCTTCTGGGGTGAACTCCTCGTCCCTCGTTAAACTATCATCTTTTGTGTCAAAGAGGTTCTCAAAATTGTAAAATGCGAAACGATACACTTCTGTTTGTCCGATTAGCTCATGGCTCGTACATAAGAACAACAGAAAAATCAGTTTCTTCACTCCGCTATTTTATTCACTCTTCTCTGGTGACGGCCACCTTCAAATTCAGCAGACAAGAAAGCTTCAAGTATTTCTATAGCCTCTTCTTCGCTAATATATCTTGCTGGTAAGGCCAGAACGTTTGCATCATTATGCTGTCTTGCGAGAGATGCAATCTCAGGGATCCAGGCTAAAGCGGAACGTATTCCCTGATGCTTATTTGCGCTCATATTTATTCCATTTCCACTTCCACACATGATCAATCCCAATTCGGCTTTTCCACTTTCTACTGCATTTGCCAGCGGATGTGCGAAATCTGGGTAATCACAACTTTCTTCTGAGTTTGTTCCATAATCACTTAGCTCAAAACCCTTATTTTCAAGGTATTCTGAAAGTTTTTCTTTTAATTCGAATCCTGCATGGTCGCTGGCAATTCCAATCTTCATAAGTCTCATATCTTGTTCAACAAAGGTTCAAATCTTCTCGTAAAAATGATTTGCTTTTATCAATTATTTCTTCAATGTACAAGATGCTTTATAAACCTAATTTTATTCTGGTTTTTTGAATACCAAATTTCAACAGCTTGTGAGTTTACTTCTTGAGAATATTAGTTAACAATACCGCTTGATCAGTTTGAATTAACATGCTGTTAATATTTAGACAAAATGCGCGTTTTGAGTGTTTTAGAAAAAAGACCTTGTCAATAACATGTTTTAATTGAATGAAAAATCAATTTTCCAAGAATAAGTCGATCTTTATCTGAACAATACTGACAAGCTAATAGTAGTAGTAGTTTTTAATTATATATATATATAGTAATACTATGATGTTTAATAAGCGGAGATTCTTTTTCCTTTTAGCCTGCTTTATTTTAATTGGGTTAGGATCTTCTGTTTATGCTCAAAATGAAACCGACCCGAATGGTTTTAATAAGTTCTTCTTTCCGGACGGTACCTTATCCAGTGAAGGTTATTTCAAAAATGGAAAACCTGAAGGATATTGGAAAAATTATTATCCCAATGGAAATATAAAATCAGAGGGAAATCGAAAAGATCACTTGCTTGATAGTTTATGGAAATTCTACAATGAAGAGGGAATACTTACCAAGTTGATTCCCTATGAAGCAGACCAAAAAGATGGATATGTTATTAGTTATAGTAAAGAGGGTTTTTTGGTAAAAAAGGAGGCTTATGATGACAATGTTCGTCATGGAACAGATAGTTTGTTTTACAATAATGGGGCCCTTCGGGAAAGCATACCCTGGATAGAAGGTAAAAAAGAAGGTCTGGCATTCGAGTACGACGAGAAGGGAACCATCATTACCATTACCGATTATAGAAAGGGATCAAAATACAGTGTAGAAAGGATCAATCGAAAAGACAAAAAAGGTCAAAAGCAAGGCCTTTGGAAAGCCTTCTATGACAATGGTAATCCGCAATGGGAAGGAACGTTCAGAAATAATTTGAAGAATGGATATTTCAAGACCTATGATCGCGATGGAGAAGTTTTAAGTACCACAAAATATGTGGATGGTGAGGTGGATGAAGATGCGGAGGAAACCCAGAATCTTGATGTACTCTATGAAAACTACCCAAATGGGAAGATCAAAACATTCAGGACCTATCGCTTTGGTCGTTTGGAAGGTTTATCGAAAGATTATGATGAGGAAGGAAATATCATAGCCGCCAGGATCTACCGCCGAGGAAAACTTCTTGGTGAGGGATTGACTGATGAAGATGGAATGAAACAAGGCAAGTGGAAAGAGTATTATTATCCTGAGGAGATATTGCGGGCAGAGGGAACATATAAGGACGGATTGAGAATTGGCGAATGGGTATTTTATTTCCGAACCGGAGAACTAGAACAGAAGGGAATTTATAATGAGAATGAACAGTATCAGGGTAAGTGGACCTGGTACTACAAAGACGGTTCTTTAAAACGCGAAGAATATTTCAGACGAGGAATAGAAGACGGAGAATATGTTGAGTATAACGACACTGGAAAGGTAGTAGCAAAAGGAATTTACATCGACGGTTTGGAAGAAGGAGAATGGTTCTACGAGTATGGTGATTACAGGGAAGAAGGGGAATATTCTTCGGGTATGAAAATCGGTGAGTGGAAGGCTTATTACGACAATGGTGAGTTGTATTTCAAGGGAAAATATGAGGCTGGATTACCAACAGGTAAACACGTGTACTATTTTGAAAATGGCAACCGACGTCTTGAAGGAAAATATGTTGCTGGAAACAAAGATGGCACCTGGAAACGCTATTATGAAGATGGTAGCGTCATGTTAGAGATCAACTACAAACAAGGAATAGAGAAAAAGCTGAATGGACGAACGATCAAGCCCAAGACTGAAGTTCAGTGATGCGTACCCAATTCCTTTGGCTAGAGCTGATGCCTGGATCTTTCATTCTCTTAATAGCCAGGAAGAAAAACGAAGCATTTTTCGAAAACTGAAAGAAGAGCTTGATTGGCAACAACATCATATCCGACTCTTTGGTAAGTCAATACCTGAACCACGTTTGATCGATTGGTATTCTGAAAAAGCCTACCGATACTCAAATAAAACGCTTCCCGCGCGTCCGATCTCTGAAAGGCATATCATTATTGATCTTTTGGAGCAGGTAATGCGTTTTTCAGGATACCGATTCAATTCGGTTCTGTGTAATTATTACAGAAATGGATCCGACTCCATGAGCTGGCATCAGGACAATGAAAAAGAACTAGGTGAGGATCCAATTATCGCTTCTTTGAGTTTTGGACTATGTAGAAAATTTAAATTTCGTTCTCTGGATAGTGAAGAAAGCCTGGATCTGAATCTGGACGATGCAGATCTGATGATCATGGGTAAATACTGTCAGAAAAACTACAAACATGCCCTTCCAAAGACTAGAAAGACCGGAGAAAGAATTAACCTCACATTCCGTCAGATCTATTGACTTTTTGTCTTTTGTTGATTAAAGATTTTAGACAAGCTTCAAAGACATCCTTGCTGAAATAAATTTGTAGGGATGCAGGCCTTAAAGAAACTTGCCGGTCAGACGGCCATATATGGGCTCAGTTCGATCATCGGGCGCTTCCTGAACTATCTCCTTGTTCCGCTACATGTCGTCCAATTCACGACGGATCAGTATGGAGTAATTACAGAGATGTATGCATATGTCGCTTTTTTGGTGGTATTGCTCACTTATGGGATGGAAACGGCCTTTTTCCGATTCTCAAATAGAAAAGACCAGGATCCAAATAAGGTCTACAATATGGCCTTTTGTGCTGTTGGCTTCAGTTCCTTTCTATTTATTGTCCTTTCCTTTATTTTCCAACAACCTATTGCCGACTGGCTCAGGTACCCAAACCACAATGAGTATGTTGCCTGGTTTGCGATGATCGTTGGTTTGGATGCAGTTTCTTCTATTCCCCTGGCGAAGCTAAGATCACTCAACAAAGCAAAGACCTTCGCTGCCATCAACTTGAGTAATGTAGCGATCAATATTGGCCTCAATCTATTTTTCATTGCCTACTGCATGCCCGCATATGAAGAGGGTACCCGTAACTTTTTGATCAACACCTTCTACAGTCCGGAGATTGGTGTTGGTTATGTTTTCATGTCAAACCTGGCTGCCAGTTTGGTAAAGTTCCTGGTGCTCATTCCTTTTATGAGAACCAGGCAATGGCAGTTGGATCTTGCGCTGATCAGAAAAATGCTCATTTATGCCTTGCCTTTGCTCGTGGCGGGATTGGCTGGTATTGTGAATGAAACGCTGGATAGAGTGCTGCTAAAACGTTTATTGATCGATAAACTTGGACCTATAGAAACCCTGAGTCAGCTGGGAATTTATGGTGCATGTTATAAGGTTTCCATCATCATTTCACTCTTCATACAGGCCTTTAGATATGCTGCAGAACCCTTCTTCTTTTCATACTCAAAAGAGAAGGATTCAAAGGAAACCTATGCTAAGATCATGAACTATTTTGTGGTGGTATGTACAACGATCTTCCTCGGGGTATTGCTGTTCATGGATTTTATCAAATATTTTATTCCAAACGAAGATTACTGGGTTGGTTTAAAGGTGGTTCCCGTATTGCTTTTGGCAAATATTTGTCTCGGAATCTATTACAACCAAAGTATCTGGTATAAAATGACCGATAAAACATTCATGGGTGCTTATATCGCAATTTTTGGTGCGATTATCACCGTCGTTTTGAACATTATGCTCATTCCAGTATTTGGGTATGAGGGATCAGCATGGGCAACATTGATCTGTTATGCCAGTATGGTGCTGGTTTCCTATTTTCTTGGTCACAAGTATTATCCTATTCCTTATCAGGTTGGGAGGGTGATCTTTTACATTCTTGTGGCCCTCGGTATATTTATGCTTACCGAGTTCATGAATATGGATAGAGGAGTATTAAAATATGCAACGCATACGGCTATTATTTTAGTCTATATTTTGACGGCATACCTAATAGAAAAACCAAAACGAAATCTGATATGAAGGTGAGAGTGGTCAATAGATCAAAAAATGAATTACCAGAATATGGCACCGCCGATTCGGCAGGAATTGATCTTAGAGCAGATATTGAGACGCCCGTTCAATTGGAAAGTTTAGAACGAAAATTGATTCCGACCGGACTTTTCGTAGAGCTTCCAAAAGGAACAGAAGCTCAGATCCGACCGAGAAGTGGCATGGCATACAAGCACGGCATAAGTGTGTTAAATTCTCCTGGTACGATCGATGCAGACTACAGGGGAGAAATAAAAATACTGGCGGTAAATCTATCCAGGGATAAATATGAAATTCAACCAGGTGAACGATTGGCACAAATGATATTGTCAAAATATGAGATCATTGAATGGGAGGAAGTAGAAGATCTGGAGTCGAGTGAAAGAGGAGCCGGTGGTTTTGGAAGTACAGGAAAAAAATAAGCTCAAGTGAAACACCTACTCCTGATATCGTGCTTTTTCCTTTTGATATCCTGTATGGGTATCGAGGCAAATGAAAAAGGAAACTCGAAACCGATATCACATGAGACCTGGGATGCCCTGCTCAAAGATCATGTGCGCTCAGGACGAGTGAACTATCAAAGTTTTATCGCAGATTCAAACCGTCTAAATACATATTTAAATCTACTTTCAAATAACCACCCAAACACACAAAACTGGTCAGTGAAAGATCGGTTGGCATATTGGATCAATGCCTATAACGCATTCACCATCCGCTTAATCATTAGAAATTATCCCCTAAACTCCATAAAGGATATTGCTGGGTCAATTCCATTTATCAATAGCGCCTGGGACATCAAATTCGTGAAGATCGGAGAAGAACTTTACGACCTCAACAACATAGAACACGGGATCATAAGATCGCAATTCAATGAACCACCCATCCATTTTGCTTTGGTATGCGCTTCGCGATCTTGTCCTGTGCTGAGATCAGAAGCCTATACTGCAGAAAAGTTAGAAATACAACTGGAGGATCAAACACGCTTATTTGTAAATGACACCACAAAGAATAAGATCGAAGGCAATCATTGGAGAGTGAGTAAGATTTTTCTTTGGTACAGATCAGACTTTAGATCAGGAGCTGTAAAGAGTACAGATTTCATTTTGAAATACCTTGATCAAAGACCAAAAACAGACCATGTGAAGCTTGGCTATCTTGATTATGACTGGTCGCTTAACGACTAGCCGTGAAGTACAGCATGAAGTACTTCCAGGGACTTAGGTTCCTTGAAGCCTGGCAAATGAATATCAAAATAGCGCATGATCAATTTGAGTAAAGTATGTCTATCCTTTCCATTCGTGGCAAAGGGTTGATCCCCTCCAAGAAAATGGATAAAAAGGGATGTTTCTCCCAGTTCCAATAGGTTACGTTTGTCTTGCTGAGTCAATGGATCTAATAATTCTCCTTCAAGCAGATCAAAGCATCGTGTTTTCTTGTACTCCGGTACACCGGGAAAAATACCAAGCAAGATGAAAAGATCCCGGCAAAAGGAAATAGGAATTTCTTCAAGATTCGTTCTACCGTTGATGTGTTGAGTATATCGAAGCAGTAGCTCGAACAATTCTGTTCTGACCTCTTCTTCTTTCACACATTGAATAAACAATTCGGAGCAGAAAGTGGCAACAAAATCCCGTTCGGGAAAGAACTGTTGGGATAAGTTTAGCGGGCTAATTTCTTTGATGCGATTGAGATCAGACTTCTGAGAATCATAAAAGACCAGGTCGTAATGAGAGAGCAGCTGAAAGTGTTTTTTTCGTTTCGACTTCCCACGAACTCCTTGAATCAGAAACGAACGAATACCGCGATCCCGCAAATAACACTTCAGTATAAAGCCGGTTTCACGAAAAGCTTTGACCTGAAGAACAATGGCCTGATCGTGTCCAAACATTAGCGCAGATAAAGGAGCTTGGTCTTACCCCTGAGATTACCAGCTGAGTCGGAGCAATAAACAAGATAAACGCCAGTAGCCACTTTGTTTCCCCTTTGATCCACTCCGTTCCAAACAGCCTGACCACCATTGGAGCGAGTTTCGTATATCATGTTTCCGCTGACATCGGTGATCTTAACAAGGGCATTTTCTGTGGTGTTTTTAACAGCAATTACTCCATTATGACCCTGGGGAACGGGATTTGGATAAACATAGATCTGATCATAATCATTTCGGGCGGCCGTTGCATCCGCCTTATAGGCAATAATCCCGCGCTCTGTTCCAATGAATACCTCACCGGTAGACTCCAGTACCGTTATGCTGTTGACCTCGTTAGAGAAGAGCGGACTATTGTCTTCGTTAAAGCTATGGATCTGTTCTTTTCCATCAGAGCTAAGCAAAAACGCACCAGAGTTTTGTGTTCCGATCCATTTGCGATTAGCCTGATCCACAAAGATGGAGGTGATGTTATCGTTTTCAAAAAGTATCTCTGTAAATCCATCCTGTTGAATAAGTATCTCATCTGCCTCAACACTGGTTTCGTCAAGGACGCTAGCAGCATTAAAAAAGACACGCAACCCCAGGTTGGTTCCCGCCCACACCGAACCCGACCGGTCTTCAACTATGGCCTTTAATTCGTTACTGGGTAGGTTTCCGTTGTTTGGTGATGAATTTAAGATACGATATCGGTCATCGCTGACATCCTCCAGGGTGTTGTTGTAGTCATATACAAGAATTCCTCGTTTTGGAAGGAACATCCAGATGTGTCCCCAGGAGGTCTTGATGATATCCCCAGTAACATCTGTTGAGTTAAAGCCGTCAATGGGAAATGAATACCACTCCCCTGTTGAACTAAGACAATGAAGAGGTTTTGAAGAACGCCCATTTCCTACCCAGAGATTGTCAGAATCATCCATGAATAATCCGCTAATGGCTACATAATTTGAATCTTCGGGTATTGCTTGAAGTTCAGAATTAGTGCTGTTATAGACCTTCTTTACGCGATTTGTATCCGCTTGAATGAGGCCGTCGCCGTATGAGGCGAAGAAATAGCTTTCTTCATCTGAGCTTTCTATGTCAAGGATGTCAAACATAGTCGTAAGGGTATCTAAGCGGAATGCGTCGAGTTGGATCCATTGATCCTTTTCAAGCAAATAGGCTTCGGCCGGCAAAAAGCTATTGAGCCAGTTGTCGTTGACTCCCCCGGCAGCCACGACGACCTTATCACCGAAGGCCTGTACCTTAAAATTATTTGAGCTCTTTGGGCTATCGGGGGTTAAAATGTCATTGTTGAAGTCGTCACGGCTGCGAATCAGGCCCTGGTTGAAGTCAGCGATCCAGAGTCTGGAGTCAGCGTCAAACAGTGCGTCTCTTGGGCTTGGTGCAATGCCGCTTCCATAATCAAAGGGACGTCGCAACTGGTTCCAACTATTATCAAACACGCTGGCACTGTTTGTTTGCGCAATGGATAGGAAAGAAGCGTTCGCTCTAATGCTGTAGTTTGTTTCATTGCTTAAACGCGGATAATATTCCCACGTGGATCCGTTTTTGAAATACACTGAATCGGTTCGAAAAGCAGGATTTGGTTTATTGATGAAGAGGCTGTCATTAAAACTGAAGATATGATTATAACGAGCCTGGGGATCTACAATGTTCGTGTCCCTTTTCCATACCCTAAAGTCTTCAAGCTCTTCATTCAGACCCGCATAGAATAGGCCTTCTTCTGTGCTGCAGTAAATGGTGTCTTTGTAAACGAAACTCGCGTTAAGCGACACATAAGACTCATTTGGGCCGATGAGGTAAGTGGCAGAAAACTCTTGCTTTTCATTGTCGAACACCAACAAGCCAAAACCAGTAGAAATAAAAGTTTGGCCCTGGCTGAAGTGGAAATGATTAATACTTCGATCAGCGACAATATTGGCACGACGCAGATCTTCAAAATTGATGATCTCATTGTCTTTGATGAGATCCATATTCCCATTCTCGTATCCAACAAAAAGCAAACCCAGAGAATCATCACCAGCAATTGCGGCAACCCCCATATCACTCATGCCAGTGATCTTGTTCCAGCGTTCGATCTCTTCTGTATCCAGATCATATGAAAAAAGAGAAGGGCCTGCGTGACAATACACCCTTCCTCCCACTTCAGCAAGTTGAAAAGAACGTTGGTAAGGTAAATGAGAAAAGAACGTACCAATCGGGTGCCTTTGTGCAAAGAGCACCGAAGGAAGGCAGCACATCAATATCAGGATCTTTCTCATAGAGCAAATAAACGAACGAATTCTCAATGAATTGCATGTAAGGCTTAAGATGCTCACTTAAATGCTATTTTTGCCGATGAGCGTCCGTAGTTCAACTGGATAGAATATCAGATTTCGGCTCTGAGGGTTGAGGGTTCGAATCCTTCCGGACGCACACCGCTGATAATCAACGAGATACGGCCGCTTTTCGAGCGGCCTTTTCTTTTAAGCCCTACTGCTTTATTCTTAGTTTCCTATAGGTAATATACTACAGAAGCCCCTGAAAGCCACAGCGGCCTTTATTTGGCCAAAAAGAATGTTTCACGTGAAACAGGCCTTATCGATCGAGGTGAACAAGAAGTACGGATAGGTCTGCAGGAGAAACACCACTGATCCTTGATGCCTGCCCCATGGTTTGCGGTTTGATCTCGGATAGCTTTTCCCTTGCTTCTGAAGAAAGTGATTTTAAAGAGTGGTAGTCGATCGATGCAACTAATGGAATATGATCGAGGTTGGTCAGCCTTTCAGCCATCTCGCGTTCTCGATCAATATAGCCCTGATATTTCACCCGAATCTCTACCTGCTCAGCCACCTCTTTTCGAAGGCTGGAAGATTTAAGGTCCAGGTCTTGTTCTGGCATCATTCGGTCCAGAAGTTCAAGATTCATTTCTGGCCTTGACAACAAGGAATGCGCTTTTTGCTTTTGTTTTATTGCTGAAGAACCTAGATCATTTAGGATCGGGTTAACTTCTTTTGGGTCGACGCTCGTCTTGGAAATGACCTTAAAAAGATCTTCGGTTTGATTGAGTTTATCCTCTAAACGCCTTAACCTTTGATCACTTGCCAGGCCTAATTGATGAGAAAGCGGCGTTAGCCTGATATCAGCATTATCCTGCCTTAGAAGAATTCTGAATTCAGCCCTGGAAGTAAACATGCGATAGGGTTCCTCCGTGCCTTTTGTAATGAGGTCATCGATAAGCACACCGATATATGCATCATCCCTACCAAGGATGAAAGGGTCCTTTTCGTGGACCTTTTGATGTGCGTTGATCCCAGCCATAAGGCCTTGGCACGCGGCTTCTTCATAGCCAGTTGTACCATTGATCTGACCAGCAAAAAACAAGTTCTCGATGAGCTTTGTTTCCAGGTTATAGCCAAGCTGTATAGGCGGAAAATAATCATACTCGATAGCATAACCGGGTCTGAACATCTTTACCGCTTCGAAACCTTTGATCTGACGAAGAGCCTTGAGTTGAACTTCATCGGGTAAAGAGGTGGAAAAACCGTTGACATAGATCTCGACCGTATCCCAGCCTTCGGGTTCTACAAAGATCTGATGTCGGTCTTTATCTGCAAAACGGTGAATTTTGTCTTCGATGGATGGGCAGTATCTCGGCCCGGTACTTTGAATGGCGCCATTGAACATTGGTGAACGATCAAAGCCCTCTTTTAAGCTCTCGTGCACTTCAGGAGAGGTGTATGTGATATAACAGCTGCGTTGCTTTGAAAGTGGTTTTGTTTCATCAAAAGAAAAGGTACTCGGGTCTTTGTCCCCTTTTTGCTCTTCCATTTTTGAATAGTCTAGGCTTCTTCCGTCGACCCGGGGAGGAGTTCCTGTTTTCATTCGGCCAGATTCGAAACCAAGGTTCTCTAGTTGCTCAGTGATTCCAGTAGAGGCTCGTTCACCAGCTCGTCCACCGCCAAAATTCTTTTCGCCAATATGGATGAGGCCATTAAGAAAAGTGCCAGAAGTGAGGATCACAGATTTTGATCTGATCTCCACCCCCATACCAGTTTTAACCCCAACCACGCGATCTCCTTCGGTGATGATCGAGGTGACCATATCCTGCCAGAAATTGACATTTGGGTTTTGCTCCAGGATCAATCGCCATTCCCAGGCAAACTTCATGCGGTCATTTTGGGTTCTTGGACTCCACATGGCCGGACCCTTGCTGCGGTTCAACATACGAAACTGAATAGCAGAGCGATCACTTATAATACCACTAAAGCCTCCTAGAGCATCAATTTCACGAATGATCTGTCCTTTGGCTATACCACCCATGGCTGGATTACAAGACATTTGGGCAATCTTGTTCATGTCCATGGTGATCATAAGCACACTGGATCCAAGACTGGCTGCCGCAGAAGCTGCCTCACAACCTGCGTGTCCGCCACCCACTACAATTACATCGTATTTGTCTAGCATAAAATGCTTTGTTTCACGTGAAACCTAAAATGGCCGCGAAGTTAGATAATAATCTTCCTTGTCGCTCATAACAAGCTTATCATCAGCTTGTTTATCATCGTAGCCCAAAAGATGCAAGAGCCCGTGCACAACGACGCGAAGAAGCTCTTCAGTAAAGTCTCTACCGAATTGTTTGGCGTTATCTTTCACGCGATCTACGCTGATAAACACTTCACCGGAGATCTCCTGTTCAGTGTTGTAATCAAATGTGATCACGTCGGTATAGAAATCATGATCGAGATGCCTTTTATTCATCTCAAGCAAACTTTCATCATCTAAAAAAACGTAGTTCAGAAAACCAATTGTTCTTTCCTCATTTAAAGAGGTTGACAGTAACCAGGACCGGACAGCATCTTCATTAGAAATGCTGAAATCGGCTTCATAAAAGAATTGAATATCTGGCTCAGACGGCATTAGAGCACAAAGAAACTAATTCGTAGAACGCTTCCGTTTTTTTGAAACTCATAACCGTCGCTAAGGTTTCTGATCAGAAACACACCACGACCTGTTTCTTTCTCCAGGTTTTCAGGTGCGGTTGGGTCTGGAATATTGTTGTAATCGAAGCCGTTCCCCTGATCCTCGACCTGAAAAATCAGTTCTTTGTTGTTTGTGAAATAGGCGATGCTGAACTCTTTTGATGGGTCATCCTGGTTACCGTGTTTAACGGCATTGATGGCAGCCTCAGAAACAGCGACGAGGATGTTTCCGTGCTGAGCTTCATCGACTTTCATATCGTCGAGCACCGACTGCACATAAGGCTCAACTCCAAGGAGTCCATCCTGACTAGATGGAAGTGATATTTTTGCTGTTGTAGCGATCTTAGCACTCATTTTGAGAGATATTCCGAGACTCTTTGCTTGTAGTACGGGCTCAAGTTCGGAGGCACCGTTCTTAGCAGTTCTGTTTCCTTTTGTTTGAGCTTCTTATACTGCTCAAGGTCAAAAATGTTTCTTTCTTCCGAATAATTTCCTTCATTTGACTCTCTTTTTTCGTCAAACTCCTGCTCTCGTTCGGCTTTTTCACTCTCCAACAGACGCGTGATGATCTCCTCCTGACGCTTAATGGTTTCGATAGTGAGGTTTCGATTGATCAGGTCATTTTCGTTTTGTTCCATAAGATCCTCTATCTTCTTTAGGTTCTCACCAGCTTGTTTACCCCCCTTATTGAGTGACTCATATAGCTTTCTGATCTGCTCACGGATGGCAGCTTGCTCGGAAGCAAGCTTAGAAAGTTCTTTACTCATCTCGCCTTTTGAGCCGCCTTCTTTTTCTCCATTTGGACCTTTTCCTTTTGCCATTTTTTTCTTCAGCTCCTCCATAGCTTTCTGAAGAGATTGTTGGCGCTTTCTCATTTGAGCTGCAGATTGTTTTTTCCCCTGTCCAGGTTTAGAACAGCTCTGCTCGCCAAATTTTTGTTGCGACATTGCCTGCTGGGCAGCCTGAATATTTTCATCCAACATCAGCGCAAGGTTATTTAAGGAGGTCATGACGTATTGCTGGCGGCTTTGGGTATTCCTAATGTCGAGGTCGGACATGGCTTTGATGGCCTTTTCCAGATTTTTGTTGATCGCTGACATTTCTTTATTTACAGTAGGGGCGAGGGCAGCTACCCTTTTGCTCAAAGCAAAGAGGCTGTCCTCAACAAGCTTCGAATCATCTTTAATACGCTGTTGATCCTGGGCAAGTTTTCTGAAAGCCGGATCGTTAAAACTCGTTACACCTACCTGATCGATCAGCTCTTCCTGATCAAAAGATAGCTGTATGAGGTTCTCAAGAAGCCGACGAAGTGCGTTAAGGTCTTCCATGGGTTTCTCCTCCTGCAGTTTCTTTTGAAGCGCAGAGAGGTCGTCCTTGAGCTCTTCCATTTGCTCCGAACTACTCTTTTGTGATTGTTGCCCTTTTTTTTGCTCGCCTCCCTGGATCTGCTCCTTGCTTTCCTCCATTTCTCGCTGAATATCATCAGCTTTTTCCTGCATGTCCTCAGGAAGTTGATTAGGGCGTTCAAGCTCCTCGTTCTTTTTCTGCATTTCATCCAAAGACTTTTTGACGTCTTCAAATTCTTTATTCAACTTCTCTTGCTCTTCAGGTTTCTGGTCATTTTTATTCGAAAGCTTCTCTTGTTCCTTTTGAAGTTTGTCCAGTGCTTTGATGTTGTCTTCGAGGTTTTGCTCAAACTCCAACTGTTTTAGAAGCTCAAGGGTTCGATCCATTTCTTTTTCCAGCTCTTCATTCACATCCTGCATCTCCTCAAGCTTTTGCTGGGCTTTGTCTTTTTGCATCTCCTCCATGGCTTTTTCCATTTCCTCCATGAGTTTTTTGAGACGCTCATCCTCCAGGTTCTTCATCAGATCTTCGATCTGCCGCTGCTTTTCGATCATTCGCTCATCCTGTGGACTCAGCTCTTGCCTTCTTTTGCGCATCTCTTGCTGTTGTTCAGAGAGTTGTTGCATCTGCTTTTGGAGCTCTTCTTGCTTCTCCATTAATTTCTTAAGCGCCTCTTTATCAGACCACTCTAGCCTTTTTTTATTCAGAAACTGAGTTTTAAGCCGCTCCACTTCCTTTTGAAGTTGTTTTGCCTGCTCCAAACCTTTGCTTAGGTCGGCCTGGGCTTGTTCATTGCTCTTCTTTTCTTTTTCTCGCAACTCATTAGGATCTGGCACCTTCAGGCTAAAGGTCCTCGATTGAGCCATTTTTGGTCCTTTTACCCGGTCATTATCCCACACCTTCAACTTAAAGCTGATGTTTTGTCCAGGTTGAGCTTTGAGCGAGTCAAAACTGAAATTATGGTAGAACTCCTGCACGGGTAAACCAGGGTTAAGCATGATCTCTTCTTCACCCGTTTTATCCCCAAGGCGATAACTAAGCACTAAACGGCTAAGGCCATAATCATCGGAAACACTGCCATTGAAGTAAAAATTGCGGTAGGTAAGTGAGTCTGGAAACCAGGAAGCTTCAATTTGTGGCACCTGATCATCGATCGTGGAAAGCTCTACGACAAATGGTTCGGAGTCAAAGCCATCAGCAGACCTTCCAAGCAGTTTATAGATGGCAGACTGATCAGCTGTAAGCTCAAGTTTTAGTGTTCGGTCGCTTACTTCTATCACAAATGTGGAGTCTTCTGACTGAACAGAAAGTGTGCTTATCCCTTCTGTGCTGATATACCAATTCATTTGAGTTCCTTCAGGAACTTTCATCGGACCCCGATAGTCGATCGTTTTATTTGAAAGTCCCACATGAGAAGGGTAGTCCATTTCTATTTTCAGGCCTTTGATTCGAGGCTCTGCCAGCACCTTCAGAAGGTAGGGTCTTGACCTGTACCCATCAGCAGAAAGCCGGAAGTCTAAGGCTTCGGTAGGGTTCTTGAACAAAAACTTAAATTCATTGCCGTTTCGCTTGACCAGAAAACGTCGCTCCTCTAACTCAATGAACACATCACCTGGGATGTACTCACCTTCAACCCTGAACTTCAACTCAAAGTCTTTTGAATAAAGTGTTTGCAGTTCTTCACTTTCCAGGATGAATTGAAAAGGAGCAGGAGCCTCAAATTCTTTATCGAATTGAACGATCCGCGAACTCGCTTCAGAAAAGACATTAGGCCAAACCAGCGCGATGAGTATGCTGAGAGCAAGTGGTATGAAGAGGTATTTAAGATAAGGGCGGTTCTCTGATAGCTTTACGCCTGATGAAAAGTCAAAAGGATTCAGGGCCACGGCTTTTTGGGCTATTCCAGCTTCAACAAGTTCTGCTGAGTGTTCGTTTAAGAGCCGTTTTAATTCAAGAGTATTGGTAAGCTTATCGCCAACCCCTGGGACGCGGTCTCCGATCATCTGAGCGGCCTGTTCCACGCTCAAACCTTTCATGATCTTTCCGTATTGGAGGACCGGCCTGATGATCAGGAAAAACAGAACAAACAAAGAAGAGATCAGATAGCCAAAGAAAATGATGGTGCGAACCTGGGCAGAGAGGTAGTTGAAATATTCAATTGACACGATGAGGCTGAGCAGCAGGATCAGAATACCAAACCCTATAAGAAGCCCACGGATGAGGCTATTCAAATAGAACTTCCGCAGGAAGGACTCAATGTTCTTTTCAAGTTGATTTAGCTCACTCATGTTTCAATCTTGTAAATGTAAGGGCTTCAGCATATCAATTAAACGAAATTTTATATCAAATGTTAAGAGGCACAAGCAAATACCCCCTTTGCATATTTCTATATTTGCGCCACTTTTCGGAGAACAGATGGAAAATACTAGAGTTCGTACAAGATTCGCACCAAGTCCTACCGGACCGCTGCACATGGGAGGCGTCAGAACAGCCCTCTACAATTATCTTTTTGCAAAACACCATGGAGGCGACTTTATCCTGAGAATTGAGGATACCGATCAAACCAGATATGTTCAAGGTGCAGAAGACTACATCGTGGAGGCGTTAGAATGGTGTGGTATTAAGCCCAACGAAGGCCAGGGGGCTGGAGGAGACTTTGGTCCGTATCGTCAATCGGAGCGCAAAGAAATGTATCGCCAGTATGCTGAACAGCTGTTGGAAAGTGGACATGCTTACTATGCATTTGATACCCCTGAAGAACTCGAAAAAATGAGGGAAAACCTGAAAGCCGCAGGGGTAGCGAGTCCTCAGTATAATAGCGTGACGAGAAATAGCATGCGAAACTCCATTAGTCTATCCGAAGACAAGGTAAAGGAGCTTTTAGAATCAAATACGCCTTATGTGGTGCGATTAAAAGTTCCAAGAAATGAAGAGCTTCGCATCCATGATGAGATCCGAGGTTGGGTAGTAGTGCACACCAGCAATATTGATGACAAGGTAATCTTCAAGGCTGATGGAATGCCAACCTACCACCTTGCCAATGTGGTAGATGATCACCTCATGGAAGTGACACACGTGATACGGGGCGAAGAATGGCTACCATCAGCTCCACTGCACGTTCTCCTGTACAGAGCCTTTGGTTGGGAGCATCCAAAGTTTGCTCATCTTCCACTTATTCTAAAGCCTGATGGAAACGGTAAACTGTCGAAGCGAGATGGGGATCGTTTGGGGTTCCCGGTATTTCCGCTGGAATGGAAAGACCCAAATACGGGCGACATCGCATCGGGATACCGAGAAAAAGGCTACTTCCCAGATGCATTTATCAATATGCTGGCCTTTTTGGGATGGAACCCAGGAACAGAACAAGAGATCTTTTCACTGGATCAGCTCATCAGTGATTTTAGCCTTGAAAGAGTGGGTAAGGCCGGGGCAAAGTTTGATGCCGATAAAACCCGTTGGTTTAATCAGCAATACCTCAGAATGAGGTCTAATGAAGAATTGGCCACCCTTTTTGAGCCATATGTGCTGAAGGCAGGCTTCAGTGCAGATAAAGAATTTTTAGCTGGAGTTTGCGCTATGCTAAAGGAGCGCTCTTCGTTTATTGGGGATATGATCGAGGAGGGGCGCTACTTTTTTGAAGCACCAGACTCCTATGACGAGAAAACCACAAGAAAAAAATGGAAAGAAGAGGCTCCTGCACTCATGAATGAATGGCTGGAGAAATTGAAGACGGTTGAGCCCTTTGAGGAAGAAAAGATCGAAGCATCATTTAAGTCTTTCATCGAGTTGAAAGAATTGGGAATAGGAAGGGTTTTGCCTTTATTCAGGTTACTTGTGACTGGAAAGGGAATGGGCCCTTCGATGTTCTCCATTGCTGAATTGCTTGGCAAGGAAGAGCTTATTTCGCGCATGGAAAGCGGTATCACTAAGTTGGGATGAACAAATTAGAGGTCAAAGATATTAGGGTTCGCAGCAAACATGGCTGCATGCCACAGGAGGAGCAGAGCCTGGGCGATTTCAGCGTGGATCTCTTGTTTCACGGTGATTTCCATAAAGCCATTGAAGCAGACGAGCTGGTGCACGCCATAGATTACGTGACCGTTACCGAATTGGTTTTGGAGGAAATGGACAAACGGTCTAAACTCATTGAGCATGTAGCAGGAAGAATCGCCGATAGGTGTCTGGGTAGTTACCCTCAAGCTCAGTCTGTTGAGGTAGCTATCACCAAGCACAACCCACCAGTAAAACACCTCGGTAAGGTTATCATTCGAGTTAATCGCTCACGCTAAAGGCATTTAACTATTTTTGCAGCCTAATGGTCCTGTGGCCGAGTGGCTAGGCAGAGGTCTGCAAAACCTTGTACGGCGGTTCGAATCCGCCCGGGACCTCAAGCCCCATCACAACATCCGTGGTGGGACTTTTTTGTGTCCTCAAGACTTGAGCTTGCTCAAGTGTCGCAGAGGACACAAAAAAGGTTAATCAGGCGGATGCCTGATAGGGGCTTGTGAAGCCCCCACCACCGGATCATTGCCCGTGAGGGCAATGAATCAACACCATGATCTAATTCAAGGCCTGAGCTTGCTCAAAGGCTACAGGAGACAAAAAAGGACCATAATAGCCCAGGTTGTTAACTATTAAACAGTTAAGCATTTGGCTTTTTTGATGGGTTACGCTCAAGGACACGCAACATTAACATCGACTTTAAAAAGGACCTCGGTCGAATCTTGATAATTAAGTTAAGAGTTAGACTGATAAAAGCTATTCAACAGTAAACTTAGAGGTTAACACATTGTCAAATCCTTTTAGTTTGAGCCTAAAAAAGTAGATTCCTGTTTTTAAAGAGTTAGTTTCAATTTCTAGAATATTTGAGTCGAAAGAAACTTGATTTATTTTAACTGAGGCTCCATTCGTATCAAAAACCTTGATAGTGTCCAAGGCTAGTTCCTTTTTACTTGTGATTTCTATGGTTATTGCAACCCCGTCTTTAATTGGATTTGGAAAGACCTTACAGTCAAGAGCCATAGAATATGGCGTTAAATCTCCCAAATCACCCTTAAGAATATAGATTTTCTCATTGTCAATTTTTGTGGTATCTGTGTATTCTAGTTGGGTATTTCCTACTACGATAAATTCTCCAGTAGCTCTATCAAGTCGGAAGCCAGTAGCGAGTACAGTTTCGAAACCAAAAAAGCCACTTGCTATTAGACTGGAGCTAGAAGAGAAATGATAGAGTCTTACAGGATCAATAGTCCCCAACCTTGGCTCGTTAATTATGAGAACATATTCTCCGCCATCCAACATTTTAACAAACCTCGCATGCAGCGTTTTATCACCATCTGAGCTGATCGACGAAGACCCCTTGGAAGAACCAGAGAAGTCATAAGATTCAACCGTTATATTATCCGCCCGCGCATAACCATTCATATGTATTATAACTGAGTCACCTATAACGAAGCGCTGAGAATCAAAACTGATGTCGAAATTACTCACAATATTAGTAACGCTTCCAGAAGTGTCAATTGAAGACAAGTTCCGTTTCAATGAGGTTGAACCAGGGGAGATAAAATAAATCAGCTCATCGTTCATATTTAAAGAAGCTCCTTCAATTCCATGACCGAGATTAAATTCTTTTGTTAGAATTAAATCATCCGTCCACCTTTGGTAATAAGTGCTGTCGTCTGAAGATTCTATCAATAAATGAATTTCACCATTAAAATGCTCAAAATCGAAAACTTTATACGAGCCACATTTACCAAAGAACACCGAAATTGAGGTATCAAGCTCTGAGTTATATGAGGCGATGACTGGTTGCTCACAATCATGTATGATCTGTCCAGTCACGGCTTCTGATACAACACTTGAAATCCCAAAATGCCCATTACTAGCCGACCCTATTACAAAGCTTGAAAAAGCACCTCTAACCACTGTGTCTGTAGAGTCAATGATATTTCCTATTAGCTTAATTCCTAATGGAGTGCCATGCCTTCCATGGTAAGGTCGCCCAAGAGAGGTGTCATGCTTTGATAGCAAGGCTGTAAGGTATGTTGTGTCTTCGAATGAAGAGAATAACCTGACATTGGAAAAAGAAGTACTATCATTATACTCTACCAACCACTCTGATTGGGAATAAGCATTAAGTGGAAGTATTAATATCAGAGCGAAAAAGAAATGAACTATTGGTTTCATAGCACAGTGATTTTTTGGGTTTCAGTGAAGAAGTCATTTTTTATAGTAACAAAGTACATTCCACTTTTGAGGTTCTCAATTTCTAGTTCTGATTCAAATGGAATTAACGGCGATTCTTTAACCACCTTACCGTTTATGTCCCTAAAAACTGCAATTCCGATTCGGTTTCCTATGTCAATATGAACTATTTTGGAACAAGGGTTCGGGAATACCTGAATATGAGGCATAACTTCCTTTTCCTCAATTGATGTTTCAATATCCCAACCAACATCAAACAATAAACCTTCGATTGCGGTTCCTATGGACCTGTAGCACTCTTGCGGTCGTAATTGCGGGTGATAAGCCTTATCTGCGTTACTTGAGTGCAAAATATGATAGGGAGAAAAATGTTGTACAGATGCCCCACTTTCAAACTCAGAAGGTGCATACAGCCTTACTTCAAAGCCATTATTTGCTGCGGTACAATGATTTCCATTGAAGTATAAATTTCCAAGAATGAAAACCTGAAATGCCCACCCTGACAAAGCATGTGATTCTAACAATGTACCTACATTGTCTTCAACATATCTATCGAAAATAGAAATTTTCCCGGACGCTAAACTCTTACCAGCAATTATGGAATGAGGATTTAAAGGATTAATCCTAACAGTGGTGTTCATGCCAAAGCCATGTGCAAATTCATGTATGGCAGTAGACAGAAGGTCATATTTTCCAGAAATGCAAGAAGAAGTTGAATAAGACCATACACGATTTCTGTTAAAAGTTACTCTGAAATCACAGTCTGAACCATTTAAGTTTCTTTCATCAAGTTTCTCATAAAGAGCAATAGGGTATAAATATCCGATTTCATATTGAAAGCCGTAGACAGGGTCGACACGATCAGCAACAGTGACAGCCGCCCCGTTGTCATCTAAATTAGCTTTTTTCGCAAAGTCTTCAACGATTATTTCTATTTTAATAGGAACGGTCGAGTAAAGTTTTGCTGCCCATAAGTCACGAGCATATTCAATGGGTGCTTTTGCGTCACCCCAATCACTCCATGAAGCGTGGTCACCATCAGTGTATTTTAGGCTTATGGTTACAGGTAGAGCCGAAAATGAAATAAAACAAAGCAGTAGGAGGAGTTGAATCGATCTCATTTGAAACTAAGGTTTGAACCAAAAGTTACGAGTGAACCGACTTTAATGTTTCAACACATAAGAAAATAAATAGGGGCTATTGCGAACTGTTGGGTAAAACAGCTTACCTGCTTAACTCTTTGATAATAGTCATCTTCATAGCTTTTCGCAAGACCTTGCTATCACCAATGAATTGCCTTCTGGGTATCTTAATAACACCCCTCCAGTATAACGCTTTGGATATATACTATTCAGCTGGATTCACCTGCTTTGCCATAAACAGGACCCTCATACTCTGTGCCATCTGAAATGCCAAGGTAAAGCACATAAAAGCCATTAAAAATGAGACAAAGGGCATAGTCAATTGTTTGTGTCTTGCCAAAAGCCTGGCAGAGTTCAATGTACACTTTGATCATGAAGGCCAGCCAGATAAGCCCAAAAAGGGCTGATAAGGCAATATTAATGGTTGATCCAAAAGGGCCTACTAAAAGCAAATAGAGGATCAATGGAGGAGGAACCATCACAATCAATCCATGCGAAGCGGGCCTTCCCATGATCTTAAGGAATTCCAGCACATTCCATACAGGAACAACACATGCCACACCCTGAAGGTCACATTTCATATATAAACTCCACTGTCCGGCAATTCCTACGATTCCCAACAAAATGAGCGGGATAAGCACAGGAGGATAGGAAATGAAATCGATTACTTGCTGCGTTAATTCTGCGAATGAGAGGTCAATAACGGGCTCAAGAAGATACATAAGTAGTAGTTTAGTCTGGGCAAGTTATATAAACTTGAATACTTTGTCAAGTACCCAAACCCTACTTTCGCTCCACCTTCAGCAGTGCCTTCCTTAGGTGTATGATCTCAAAGGCCGTGTAAAGGAAGTATTGGAGAAGAATACTCAGGGCAAGCTCTACGAGTATGTCACGAAAACCTAAACCAAGTCCAACAATGAGCATGGCTGAGCTAAAAAGCTTTAAGCCGGAGTACCCCATAAAGGTGTACACAAAGGCCTGAGGTCTTCCTTTTATTGATTTCAACAAGAGTCGCATTCCTATGATCAAAAAGAGGGTGTAATAGGCAATTGTGCCCAAAATAAGCTTAAAGTAAGGATCGTCTGAGATCTTCTCTTCGACCAAAAATGCGAGTACCGCCTGAATGATGAGAACGATAACGGAAAAAAATAGGGTGCTTTTCACTTTGAGGAGTCTCTAATGAATACATAAATGGCAAGTCCAACGAAGACAAGCGAACAAATTAATGTGAAAATGGGTGTTTCAAACTCAGTTTGACCATCTGCCCAGCGTCCTAAAAAGACGCCACCCAGAATGATGGCGATCATTTTCACCGCCATGGACGAATAACGCGCCAGGTAATCAGGCTGTTTTTTCCTTTTGTTCTTCGGCACTATCTAGATTCAGCTCTTTAATCACGGCTCCCATTTTAACGGTACCATTCCACATTGCACCAGCTTCTACAACTAGCTTTCCTGTTACGATGTCGCCGTCTACCTTAGCAGAGCTTTGTAGGGTGAGCATTTCGGCTACCTGAAGTTTTCCCTTTACCTCACCTGAGATATTTCCGTGCTGACAGAGGACTTCTCCCTCGATCTTGCCTGTTCCACCAACTACGACCTTTCCCTTTGCTGTGATGGATCCCGAGAGATTTCCATCGATACGGATATCACCGTTGGTTTTAATATCTCCCACAATGGAAGTGTCATGTGAGATGTGATTTCTTGAAACTTCAGCTTCTGGATTCTTTGCCATGTTGTTCTTGTTGTTGCTAAACATTATGATCTTGTTCAGGCCGCAAAGATATACGACAGATTAAACTTTGTGTTTCAATAATTTTCGAGAAACCAATCTTTATAGACTTCCAGCCTTTTATCCTTAAAGAAACGGGCGTAATTGTCGTAGGTGATCACCAGGGTCTCTAATTTCTTTTCTGATGTGGTCAGAAGCTTCGTTTCATTGTTGTTGAATGAAGACATATAGCTCAGTGCTTTGGTGCCGTCAGTGAATTGTTTCACTGAAAACATGCTTTGCTTCTTGTTGAGCTCAAGCTGCTGTACCTTCAGGCGGTCTAGCCGGAAGAAGGCAGCGTTAAAATTCGAGATCTCAATTTTTATTCGCTGACTATTGATATCATCGGTATTGAACACAACGACGAATAAGTGAGCTGAACTGGGGTCGTATTTGTATTCTGGTGCGTCATTTACTTCCACCTTCGGCTTCGCGGTGAGGTTGGCAATCACTTGCTGAGCATATTTCCCCTCGTCCTGTCCACCGTACTTGCTTGCCACAAGCGTTAATGCCGTGATCATGGAATCTTTTCCACCAACCGCCCCAACAGAAAGTGCTTCAAGCAACTTGAATTTCGGAATCAGCTTTGTTCCAGAATACTGCTGATATGCCTCCTGGCAATTCATAAGCGTTTGTTTGTAGAACTCGCGTTTAAAGTAACCGTAGGTTTTCTCATAGAAAAGCTCAGCTTCCTCTTTTGCTGCTGCGAGTTCTTTCAAATAATTTGGATTGCGAATCAATCGGGCATAGTCGGAGTCTGAGTATTGGTTGAGAATGATATTCTTGTAGTAGTTCGTTTTACTTGGCTTTCCTTCGTCGAGCCACAAGCGGTATAAAAGGTAATAGCTGGTGAGGTGATATTGACTGCTATCATATCGCTGCAGCAATTCTTCAAATGCTTTGATCGCATTCTTGTTGTCGCGCATATTTTCCTTGTAGATGTTTCCCAGATCGAACAAGGCCTTTTGGATCTTTTCATGGGAAGCCTGCATACTGGTCGAATCCAAAGGAAGAAAACTGAGGTATTTCTCGGGGTCATCGTTGGAACCGCCGCTCACACTGGTGTTGCCCTTGTTTAGATCTTCAAAAGACATCGCCTGACTACTCTTATCTGACCTCCGCCAATTATCCTCATTGGGCCTGCTTCCCCATACTCGGCTGAACTCCTGTCTTCCATAATCCATTATGGTCGTGTTATAGAAGTACCATTCTGTATTGCTTTCAGCAAGCGGATCATCTAAACTTCTGGCTTGTTGGTTATCCTTGCGTTGCTGTTCAAGCCGTTCTTTTTCTCGCTCTTCCTCTTCTTTACGAAGCTTTTCTTCTTCAATATAATCTTCAATAAAAGTGATGCGCTCTTCTTCCGACATGGAAGCCAGACGCTGCAGGCTATCTTCATTTTCGACGATCAGAATGTTGTTCACGATGTCGGTCAGGTTGTTTTTCAGCGCCAGGATACCTTCATAATTCTCAAAATCTTTCGGAAGGTAAGTTACAGCGCTATCGTAATTCAATTGTGCAAGGCTGTAATTGGGTTTTTCGAAATAGATCTCTCCCAACTTCAGGAAAGACATTCCTTTCTGTTCATTATTATCGACACTCTTTTCGGTTGAAAGTTCCAGGAATTGAATTCCACGGTCCTCATCATCTTCTTTTAGGTAGATGTCTGCCAGACCATAATAGATCTGATCGAGGTATTCTATGTTTTTGTCATCCTTCGCCATTTCGAGCAGCGTTTGCTTCACCTCATAGGAATTACCTACCGCGGCATCGTAGGCAAATGCACGATTCAACTTTGAATAGAAGGTCAGTTCATAATTCAAACTGCGTTCCTCAACCAGCTTGTAATAACGGTCGGCTTCGAGGCTTTCATTGGTTTTTTGATAGAGCTGGGCGAGAATGAACATCAAACGTGTTTGCCTTTTTTTCTTAGGGCAAAACTCAATGGCGTCTTTTAGGTAGGTGATTGCCTTTTCATAATTATCCTGCCGCAGCCAGAAGTAAGCATAGGTTCCGTTAAAATCCTCTTTAAGCTCTTCCGGGAGCTTGTTGTCACCTTCCAGATCATCGAGAAGTTTTTTTGCATCGTAGAAGTTTTCTTCGTGAATGAAGTTTCGCGCTAGCCAAATCGCATTCGGATAATATGAGTTCGTTTTTTTGAATCGCTTTTGAACGTACTTGAAGACCACACGAGCATCTTCATACTCCTGTTTGTAGAAATATGATTTTCCAATGAGGAGATAGGCGTCGTCGATCCATTTGTTGAGCTCCCTTCCAGTGAAGTCCATGGAATGTCTCTGGATCACTTTGGAGCACTTCTTAATGGACTTATCCATTTCAGGATAGATTGATTTGGCTTGTTGCTCATCGGGGAATATATAGATGGGCAAGACCTTTTTAAAGTCGTCCTTATGCCCATTGACCACCTTGTCTTTCCCCTCTTCAAAACTCTCATTAGCATTGAAGTAGCCATTGTACTTCGTGTTGATGGCATGGTACTGTCTATTGATAAATTTATCCTTCTGCGTACTGCAAGCACTGAGCAAGGCAATGAGAAGAAAAAGAGATATCTGTGGAAGGTACTTCATATCAGGCTTCGCCTGCATAGCTAACTAAGAAGTGACAAAATTATTTTATTCAGCGAACCGAATAGCCTAAAAAACAGGATTCACCTTGAAATCTGCATCTTTGCAGAATAATTTAGGCAGTGGCAAAGGCTAAAGACAGCAAGAGAAAAAGAGCGATCAGGAGGTTAAAGCACAAGTTTCGCCTGGTTATTCTGAATGACGAAACCTTCAAGGAAGAGTTTTCGATCATTCTTTCTCCGCTGAATGTTTTTACCTGGGGAGGTCTGGCTATCATTCTATTGGCGGGGCTTATCGTTGTTTCAATTGCTTTTACCCCATTGCGTGAACTTATCCCTGGTTATGCTGACGTTGGCACAAGAAGAATGGCGACCTATGCTGCCCTTAAGGCCGACTCGATGCAGGAGAGACTTGGGCAATATGAACAGTATTTGGACAACCTCAAGGCGATCATGAAAAATGAGGTAAGAAATGAAGACACCAGCCTTCAATCTAACCTTAAGGTGTCCATCGATTCCATTGAGTATAAACCCTCAGCCCAGGACTCGGCATTAAGGAATGAGGTCGAGAACAATGAAGCCTATAATATCAATCTGGCAGAATCCGAAGGAAAGTCAAGCTCTCTGAGTGCAGCACTTTTCTTTCCACCTTTAAATGGCGTTGTTTCATCGAGTTTTGATCCCTCAGTAGCCCATTATGGTGTCGATATTGTTCCACCCAATAATGATGAGGTGGTAAAAGCAGTGCTGCCTGGAAGAGTCATATTGTCCACCTGGTCATCTGAAACAGGAAACATTGTACAGATACAGCATAGCGGTGATCTCATTTCCGTTTACAAGCACAATGCGGTATTACTGAAATCAACTGGAGATCGCGTAGAAGCGGGAGAAGCCATCGCGATCGTTGGTAATTCAGGAGAGCTTAGCTCGGGCCCTCACCTTCACTTTGAGCTCTGGCACCGCGGTGAAGCTGTAGATCCAGAAAACTACGTGGCATTTTAGAAATGGAAGTTGTTATATACACCGATGGTTCGGCAAAAGGTAACCCGGGTCCGGGCGGATATGGAATAGTAATGAAGCACAAGCAACATCGAAAGGAGTTAGCAGAGGGCTTCAGACTAACCACAAATAACAGGATGGAGCTCCTGGCGGTGATCGTTGCTTTGGAAAAACTGAAAAAGCCGGGTACCCCTGTGGTTGTTTATTCAGACTCAAAATACGTGGTAGACGCGGTGGAAAAAGGCTGGTTAAACTCCTGGGTCAAAAAGAATTTTAAGGGCAAAAAGAACGTTGATCTTTGGAAGCGTTTTCTCGAGATCTACAAACAACACAAGGTGCGCTTTCAATGGGTAAAGGGCCACGCCAACATACCCGAAAATGAGCGCTGTGATCAATTAGCAGTGCAGGCTGCCGAAGGTTTCGACCTGAAGCTAGATGAGGGCTATGAAAGGCTTAACGCATCAACTCCTTGATCCGCGCATGCGTTTCACTGGCCAGCAGAGCCTCTCTAACAGCAGAGATCTTTTCAAGTGTTTGATCGGCTTCCATGATCTGCTGAATTTGTACGGCTTGTTCTTCTGGCTTTAGGTTTGAAGTTGAAGCCTCCTTGCTGATGTTACGAATTATATTTTCCTGCTGAACCTTTAAAGCATTCAGAGCATCTACGCCAACGATCTTTTGCCACCAAACGGTTTGATTCAGCATATAGTCCTGAAGAAGGTCAAGAGACTCCAACCTCGATTCAAGAGACTCGCAGTGTTGCATGTAGTCACTCAAATGACTGATGAGTTGGGGTGCTTTAAAAGCATTGATGTTTTCATGTGCATTTTGGAAAAAAGCGATGCGCTCTGCTCCTCCTTCCTGGGCGTAAACTGCAGCCAGCGCTAATCTGTGATCATCGTAGGGGCTCTTTTCAATGCTCTGGGCGCAGCTTAAAGCATCACTTAATGAAAAACGAGCAAGACCAGAAATTGCTGTTGAGCTCACCAAAATAGAACTGTCTGCACAAAGCCGGATAAAGTCATTGCGTTTTTCTGGATAGGCCAGGTTCAGAAGTTGGTTCACGGCCTGGTTTCTTACAAGAGAAGAGGAGTCTTCGAGAGCTCGAGTTCGTATTCGATCCACCATACTGTACTGACCGATCATATCTCGATCAAGCCACTCTAAACAGAGCTTTCTAAGGTGTTGAGATGGATGTTTCATCACGTAGTCAAAAGCAAGATCCAGATCGACATCATTATCCATGCTCTTGTCTAGCAACTGCACCCAATTTCGCCAAATCTTCTCGATGTTTTGAGAGCTACGGAGCTCATTTTGCAACCAGCTTATGCTTTTTGTTTCGTGTTTTTCCGCCAGGAGCATCTCTTGTGGGTCAAAGCTTATGAAGCTCAAATTTGAGTCGACGGGAATGCTGAAGATGTTTACCTCCTCATCGATCAAAAAGCGATGAATCTCTTTTTGGCCTTGATGATCAACTAAAATGTCCACAGGCATTTTGAATACTGTATACTCCTCAAGGTCTTGCTTTTGTCGAACAAAGACCTCAGCTGAGTTTTCTTTTACCGCATATTCGATCTCAAGCACAGGGTGGCCCTTCTGCATATACCATTGATCAAAGAACCAGTGGAGATCCATGCCCGTTGTGTTTTCGAAAGCCAGTCTCAGATCTGCTATTTCAACACTGGAATAGGCATTGGATCGGAGGTAGTTTTCGAGTCCGGCGAAAAAGGCCTTATCGCCCAAATAAGACCGAAGCATATGAAGCACAAGCGCACCCTTGTCGTATGAATGTCTGTCGAAAAGCTCATTATCCTCACGGTATTCATACCTGATCAGGGGCTTTTTAACAAAGCGCGCTTCCTCCATGTAGTTTTGCTTGAAGTTCATGAGAATAAACTGCGCCCAATCATCTCCTTTTGAGTGTTCTCGCCAGAGGTATTCGCCGTAAGAAGCAAAACCCTCATTCAGGGTGAGGTTCGACCATGATTCACAAGTCACATAATCTCCAAACCAATGGTGGAAAAGCTCATGAGCGATGATATCCTCCTCATCAGTATCCATTAACTCCCTTTCCTTGTGATAAAGAAACTCTCCATGGATCACCGCACTGGTGTTTTCCATTGCTCCTGAGATGTAATCCCGTACCACGATCTGGTCGTATTTTGGCCATGGATAGTCCAGGCCTGTTATCTCACTGAAGTAGTTGATCATATCAGGGGTTCGACCAAAGATCTTCCCTGCTTCTTCCTTGTAAGCATCCTCCACCCAATAATTGACAGGCACTTTGGAGCCGGTATCGCTCACCTGAGCAAAATCCCCAACAGCTAACATGACCAGATATGGAGCATGAGGCTGATTCATTTCCCAGACATCCACCCTGGATCCATCTTCATTTAAACTTGAAAAAAGCAGTTCTCCATTCGAAAGGCTATTTTGGCCCTTTTCAACCCTCACGCTGATCTGGTGAGTGATGCGTTCATTAGGTTGATCGATGCACGGAAACCACCTCGAATTAAAGTTGGTTTCACCTTGTGTCCACAATTGTCGCGGTTTTGATGTCTTGAGACCTTTAGGATTGATGAAGAACAAGCCCTTCTCACTGGCTATTGCCCTACCTGCCGCATCATCCGGCAAAGAATCGGGTTTAGCAGTGTAATTGAGTTGAACCATAATGCTATCGCTTTTGCTTAAATCTTTTTTGAATAAAAGCTTGAGCTTTTGTCCATCATAGCGGTAGTCTCTTAAGATATCAGCACCCTTCAAAGTGGCGGAGACCTTATTGATCTGAAAAGCTTTCGCGTCCAGCTCCAGGCTGTCCACATCAAAAAAATATGGACTTAGCATGATCTCTGATTCTCCCTTAATTTGCGAAAGCTCCCAAACGGGATTGAGGTTGAGGTTCATGTGAATCATATCCCAGTTTCTGGTGGCGCTGGGCTGATAGGGTGGAGGAGATACGGGAACTAGAAAAGTGTCTAAAAACACGCTTTTGCTCGCTGCTGGCTCAGCAAGTCTCCGCTTAGTGCTGCAAGAGGCCATTAGAAGCACACTGAATATAATGAGCAGATAATTTCTCACGTTTCAAATTAAAACAATTCTAAGGAGCTATATTTGCAATGTGCTGAAAGTAAAAGGGAAATATGGTGAGTTTTCCATAGAGCGGAAACAAAAAGACCTGCTAATAGATGGCCAGGTCGTGGATCTCGACACGCTCAAGCTCTCTGAAAATGAATATCACGTCATATCAAATAACAGGTCTTTCAACATTGAGCTGATCAAGGCAGAACTGCAGAGTAAGGAGTTTGAGATAAAGGTCAATGGTAATACCTACCACCTTGAAGCCTGGGATGAGCTTGACTTGTTGCTTGAGAAGCTCGGAATGGAAAAAGGAGCAGATGCAAGTGTTGAAGACCTAAAAGCTCCAATGCCAGGACTAGTCATAGACATAAACGTTGAAGGCGGGCAAGAAGTGAAAAAGGGAGATGCCTTGATCATCCTGGAAGCCATGAAGATGGAGAACGTCTTAAAGGCACCAGCCGACCTTACCATCAAAGAAATCTCAGTTCAAAAAGGGCAAACGGTTGATAAAAACGCCGTTCTCATCAAGTTTTGACCCGGATCATAGCAATTTAGAATAATTCTAAATAACTTTGCAAAAGGCTGAACTATAGCCTAAATCAATTGTTTAAAGAATATGATCACAGTTTCAGATACAGCAAAGGAGCAGATCGACAGACTCAAATCGAAGGATGATATTGCCGGTGAGGCCTTCATCCGCGTTGGCGTTAAAGGCGGAGGCTGTTCAGGCTTAACCTATCAGATGGACTTTGACACTGAGCTCAAAGAAGAAGACAAAGTGTTTGAGGACAAAGGCGTGAAAGTAGTGGTAGACAAAAAGAGTTTTCTCTATTTGGTTGGCACTGAACTTGAATATACTGGCGGACTCAACGGAAATGGATTTGTATTTAAGAACCCGAACGCTTCCAGGACATGTGGATGCGGTGAAAGCTTCTCAATTTAGTCATTATGGCAGAAATTTATACCGAAGAACAATTAGCTAAGGACTTAAAGAAGAGCGAATACAAGTATGGCTTCGTAACGAATATTGAGTCTGACAAAGCGCCCAAAGGGATCAACGAGGACATCGTTCGTTTCATTTCTGCAAAAAAGAAAGAACCGGTATGGATGCTTGAGTTCAGACTCAGTGCTTTCCGCGAATGGCAAAAAATGAAAGAGCCAAACTGGGCTCATGTAAACTATCCACCTATTGATTTTCAAGACCTTTACTATTATGCCGCCCCCAAGCCAAAGAAAAAGTACAATAGTCTGGATGAAGTAGACCCGGAACTACTGGACACCTTCAACAAACTTGGAATCTCACTTGAAGAGCAGAAGAGGTTAACCGGAGTAGCTGTGGATGTTGTAATGGATAGCGTTTCAGTGAAAACAACATTCAAAGAAAAACTGGCTGAGTTGGGCATCATCTTTTGCCCAATGAGTGAAGCCATCAAAGAACACCCGGAGCTCGTAAAGGAACACCTGGCAACCGTAGTCCCAGTAGGTGATAACTATTACGCGGCGCTGAACTCTGCAGTATTCACCGATGGCTCATTCTGTTACATTCCAAAAGGAGTGCGTTGCCCAATGGAATTGAGCACCTACTTCAGGATCAATGAGGCCAATACCGGACAATTCGAAAGAACACTGGTGGTTGCAGAAGAAGGATCATACGTGAGTTATTTGGAGGGTTGTACAGCCCCTATTCGCGATCAAAATCAACTGCACGCAGCAGTAGTGGAGCTCAAGGCAGCTAAGGATGCGGAGATCAAATATTCTACCGTTCAGAACTGGTATCCCGGGGACGAAAACGGTAAAGGGGGGATCTACAATTTTGTAACAAAACGGGGTTTGTGTGAAGGAGATAACTCAAAGATCTCATGGACTCAGGTAGAAACTGGTTCAGCGATCACATGGAAATATCCATCCTGCATTCTCAAGGGGAATCACTCAGTTGGAGAGTTTTATTCCGTTGCAGTTACCAATAATAAACAGCAAGCGGATACGGGGACGAAGATGATTCACCTCGGACGAAACACTAAAAGCACCATTATCTCCAAGGGTATTTCTGCAGGAAAAAGCGAGAACTCTTATCGTGGTTTAGTGAAGATGACGAAAGGAGCCAAAAACGGAAGGAACTTTTCTCAATGCGACTCACTCTTGCTTGGCGACCGTTGTGGCGCACATACCTTTCCCTATATCGAGGTGGAAAACTCAAGCGCCAAGGTAGAGCATGAGGCAACTACCTCTAAGATCGGTGAAGATCAGATATTCTACTGCAACCAAAGAGGTATTGACACTGAGAAGGCCGTAAGCCTGATCGTTAATGGATATGCTAAAGAAGTATTAAATAAACTACCCATGGAATTTGCGGTTGAGGCTCAGAAATTATTGGCCATCAGCCTCGAGGGAAGTGTAGGATAAAAAGAACAAGAGAATAGTGATGTTAAAAATCAAAGATCTAAAAGCGAGTATCGAAGGAAAAGAGATACTCAAGGGCTTGAATTTAAATGTGAACGCCGGTGAGGTACATGCGATCATGGGGCCAAATGGCTCCGGAAAAAGCACCCTCGCTTCTGTATTGGCAGGAAGAGAAGATTATGAGGTTCTAGATGGTTCTGTTGAATTCGATGGTACGGACCTTTTGGATATGGACCCAGAAGTTAGAGCGAGAGAAGGACTTTTTCTGGCTTTTCAGTATCCCGTTGAAATTCCCGGAGTTTCGAACATCAACTTTTTGAAGACTGCGATCAATGAGATCAGAGAGCATCGCGGACAAAAGCCCCTTGCGGCAAAAGACTTCCTGAAATTGGTAAAGGATAAAAAGGCGCTGGTTGAACTCAGCGGAGAATTGACAAATCGTTCTGTGAACGAGGGCTTCTCCGGAGGTGAAAAGAAAAGAAATGAGATCTTCCAAATGGCCATGCTGGAACCTAAGCTCGCTATCCTGGATGAGACAGACTCGGGTCTCGACATCGATGCCTTGAGAATCGTTGCCAATGGCGTGAATAAGTTGAGATCAAAAGATAATGCCGTCATCGTCATCACGCACTACCAGCGTTTGCTTGACTATATCGTACCAGATTTTGTGCATGTACTTTCAAACGGACAGATCATCAAAACTGGCGATAAGAATCTAGCACTCGAATTGGAAGAAAAAGGATACGATTGGGTGAAAGAAAAAGAAGTACTCTCATGAGTTCAAATTCAGATTTCATAGCCAAAACAAAACTCAACCTGAATGGATCTGACCTGGATGCTTTCAAGTCGATAAGGTCACAAGGTCAGCAGGCTCTGAAGGCGCTGGATATCCCAAGTACTCGTGAAGAGTATTGGAAGTATACGCGCCTGAATAAGTTGAGCAAAAAGCCTTTTGTTCAGGACGGAAAAGTACTTGATATAGCTTATCCTGAGACCTTTAGCGAAAATGTGATCCGAATAAAGAATGGATCATGGGAAACTAAGCCCATTGACAATGAAAAGCTCAAGCTGCTTCCGATCAACCAGGTGGCAACGGTTCCCGCACTGATCGAATTGCTGGGCACTTTGCAGCATTCAACTGAGCAATTTTTTGATGCCTTAAACGCAAGTAACTTCAATCATGGATTTGCTATATGGGTCAAAGCTGGCCATGATGCAGGAGAGATCAATATTCAGGAGCTTTTTAGTCAGGAGGGCTATCCTTATCAGCAGCGATACCTTATCGTTTTGGAAGAGGGTGCAAGCCTCAAATTGATCCAACACCAAAGTGCCAATGCTAGCGCGCAATTGTTGAATACTCTTTCGGAGATAAAGATTCATCCAAAAGCAAACTTGAAGATCGATCTTATACAGGACCTGAATGACGATTCTTCCATGATCAATACGATCTATGCGGAGCAAGCTGAGCAGGCTCACTTTGATATTTTCACGGCCAGTTTGGATGCCGAATTGATTCGAAATAATCTCAATATTTCAGTCAAAGGTGAGCACTGCGAAACGCACCTAAATGGAATTAGCCTTGGAAGAGGAAAAGAGCATATAGATCACCACACAGTGGTAGACCACCTAGTTCCAAATTGTAATAGCTACGAGAATTATAAAGGCATCTTCTACGATAAAGCGACGGGTGTATTCAATGGAAAAGTATTTGTACGCCAGGATGCCCAAAAGACAAACGCATTTCAGCAGAATCAGAACATTGTGATGTCTGATGATGCCAAAGTCTACTCCAAACCAGAGTTAGAGATTTACGCTGATGACGTAAAATGTAGTCATGGATCAACAACTGGTCAATTTGACGAGGAGGCCGTCTTCTATTTGCGCTCAAGAGGAATTTCCTCGGAAAGAGCGCGCAGCATGATGGTACACGCATTTCTTTCCGAACTTACGGATAACATAAAGAATGCGAACTTCAAAGCTTTCCTGGAAGAAAGGATCGACCAGAAACTTTCAAAGCAGTAAGTATGATCAAAGATGATATCAGGGCGGATTTTCCGATCCTGAAACGTCAGGTGCACGGCAAAGACCTGGTCTATTTTGACAATGCAGCATCGGCGCAAAAACCCAGACAGGTGATCGACGCTATCTCAAACTATTACCTCAAACATCATAGTAATGTTCACCGGGGCGTGCATAGCTTGAGTCAGGAGGCGACTGACCTATTTGAGGAGACAAGAAAGAAATTAAGGCACTTTGTTAACGCCCAAGAAGAGCGAGAGATCATTTATACTTCTGGAACCACAGAGGGAATCAACCTTGTAGCACGAAGTTTTACAGAAGCGTTCATTTCTAAAGGAGATGAGATCATCATCTCCAACATGGAGCATCACAGTAATATCGTTCCATGGCAAATGGCTGCAGAGCGAAGTGGAGCGACCTTAAAGGTCATTCCGATCACTGATGAAGGGGAACTCGACCTTGAGGCATTTGAGAAGATGCTTTCCAAAAGGACCAAAATGGTTGCAGTAGTTCATGTGAGCAATGCACTGGGCACCATTAACCCTGTTCAGAAGATGGCACAATTAGCCCATGCTGTTGGAGCTTCATTTCTTCTTGATGGAGCTCAATCGGCTCCGCACATGAAGGTAGATGTTCAAGCGCTTGACTGTGACTTCTATACCGCTTCAGCACATAAGATGTTTGGCCCAACAGGAGCTGGATTTCTCTATGGCAAAGCGAAATACCTGGAGGCCATGCCTCCTTTTTTAGGTGGGGGCGAGATGATCAGTAGGGTGACCATGAACAAGACCGACTACAATGAGATCCCTTTCAAGTTTGAAGCAGGTACGCCCAACATTGCGGGTATGGTTGGCTTCGGCGCAGCTATCGACTTCATCAATGAAATTGGAATAGAACAGATCGCAGCAAAAGAGCAGGACCTGCTTGACTATGCAAGTGAGAAGATGAAAGATATCGAGGGCATGCGTTTTATTGGAACAGCGGATCAAAAAGCCTCGCTCATCTCATTTTTGATCGATGGCATTCACCCTTACGACCTTGGAACCTTGCTCGATCAGTTGGGAATTGCAGTTCGAACCGGACACCACTGTACAGAGCCTATCATGGACCGCTACGATATACCTGGTACTGTGAGGGCGAGTTTCGCCTTTTACAACACCCGAAGTGAGATCGACTACTTTATTGAGTCCCTGAGCAGGGCGATTAAAATGCTGCGATGATCTCCCTGAGCGGAATAGACAACATCATATTCGACCTTGGTGGGGTCATCCTGAATATTGACTATAATCTCAGCGCAGAGGCATTTAAAAGGCTCGGAGCGGAAAACTTTGATGAGCTATATTCTCAAGCCAGGCAGTCGGATCTTTTTGATCGCCTAGAAACAGGAATGATCAGCCCAATGGCGTTCAGAGATGAGGTTCGTCAGATCTTTTCAAGTAACTGGACAGACGATGAAATTGATGAAGCATGGAATGCGATGCTTCTTGATCTGCCTTCAGCGCGCATAAATTTCTTGCAGGAGCTTAGCAAGAAGTACAGGATCTTTCTGTTATCCAATACAAATGAGATCCACTACTTAGCTTACAGCAAGATGGTGAATGATCAATACGGGCTAGGCGATCTGGGATCACTCTTTCAGAAGGCCTATTTCTCACACCAGATCAACAAGAGAAAACCATATCCTGAAACTTTTGAGTTTGTGCTGGAGGACGCAGGAATCAAAGCTGACAATAGCCTCTTCATAGATGACAGCATTCAACACCTTGAAGGAGCCAAAAAAGTGGGTTTGAGCGTATATCATCACACCGAGGGAGACATCACAGAGCAATTCAGCTTTACAATTAGTTAATATTTCATACTGCCCGCTAATCGGCATTTTTGTCGGATGCGACTCCTCTGCTTTTTTGCGCTGATCATCATTTCAAGCTGCACGAGTAAAACAGAAACTGTGCTCGATGGAAAAGCTTTGAGTTCCCAATATTGTGTGTCATGTCATCAATACCCTGACCCTGCATTACTCGATAAAAAGACCTGGAAAGACTACATTTTGCCGAGAATGGGATACATGTATGGTATCTATGATTCGGATAGTATCAGGGACGAACTACTGGAGGATAATTTAGGCGGGGAAATAGTTGAGAGAAGAAATATCTTTCCTAAAGAGCAGATGATCGATTCTGCTGAATGGTTGGCGATCGTAGACTATTATCTAAACAGCGCCCCAGAAGAACTCAAGGTCAACGAACCATATAAGCTAAGCTTTGATCTGGAAGAAAGATTTGAGCTAAAGAAACCACAACTTGAATTGCGTCCTCCGAGTACAACGCTCTTAAAGGCCATTGATGGTCACATTCTCCTTGGCGATGCAAACAAGAAAGCGCTGTTCCTCATCGATGAAAAACTGCAAACGCTCAATGCAGCTATGCTCAAGGAGGGGCCTGTTCACATTGAAGAAATGGATGGATATTATTGGGTGACATTAATGGGAAGTTTTTCACCCAGTGACGAGCCTCAAGGAATGATCGTCCGATTGGACACGAAAGGGAAAGAACCCATTCAGCGTGTTGCGCAAAAATTACAAAGACCTGTTCATGCTGCATATTCAGACTTCAATAAAGACGGAAAGGTCGACATTGCTATTTGTGAGTTTGGGAAATGGACGGGCGCACTTTCAATTTGGAGCCAAAATGAAAAGGGGCAGTTTATCCGAAAGGATATTATAAAGGAGTCTGGGGCGATCAAAGTTTATGCAAGAGATCTGAATGAGGACGGTAGAATGGACTTGATCGCCTTATTTGGACAGGCGAATGAAAGTATCAGAGCATTCATCAATGAAGGAGATCTGAATTTCAGGGAAGAGATGTTGATTCAGTTTCCTCCCAGCTATGGATCAAGCTTTTTTCAGCTAGACGACATCGATGATGATGGTGATGAGGATATTGTGTATTGCGCAGGCGATAATGCCGACTACCTTCCCATATTAAAACCCTATCACGGCATCTATATCTTTTCTAATGAGAACGGAAAGTACAGCGAATCCGAATTCATTCATATGGATGGCGCTTATGCCGCTAGCGTAAAGGATTTTGACGGTGATGGTGACAAGGACATCGCTGCTATTTCATTTTTCCCCGATTGGAGGCGGAAAGTGCCCCAGAGCTTTATCTTTTTCGAAAATGAAGGGACTGAATACCGGCCTGGAAGCTTTGAGGAACCAAAGCTCGGAAGGTGGATCATCATGGAAGTTGCGGATCTTGATCGCGATGATGATCTTGATATTTTGATAGGAGGTTTAGCCTTTGAAACTGTACCTCAAACAGACTATGTTAAGGATTGGGTGAAGAAAGGAACACCCTTTTTACTACTAGAGAACAAAAGCAATTAAAAGGCCTCCCCGAAGGCAACGTAAAAGCCATTCAAAGCCTGGTTACCCCAGGCATAATCCAGTCGGAGGTTGATGTTTTCAGCTTTGTCGGCTAAAAATCGGATACCTAAGCCATAGTTAAATAGGTCAAGATCGCCAAAACTCTCATCAACTCTGGTTCCCACGCCGCTTGCTCCACCAAATACTGCAAGTCTCAATCGCCAAAGGGGAGGGCTCTTATATTCAAGCTGCACGCTGCTTACATGATCGTCGCGATGGCGCCCTCTGAAGTAGCCTCTTGCAAGCTCGTCACCGCCCATAAAGCTCAGGTCGTAGAAAGGCATTTGCCCAATGCCTGACTCTTGATAGAGGCGCAGCGAAAAAATATGATCAGATAAGGTGTAGAATTTCCTAAGGTCGACGATCACCTTGTGATAGTTTGATGCCGACCAGGAATGTCGCCATTGAACATCCACCAAATGCCCTTGAGTGCTATTCAGTAAATTATCTCTTGTATCGATAATGGCATTCAGCCCGAGGGCAAAGTAGGATCCATTATTCAATACGGGAAAATTTTGCTTTGTTGCCTGGTCAATGCGAGAATATCGTTGGTATGAGATGATAGGACCTAAATAATGTTTGGACTTAAGGCTCTTAAGCAGATGAACGAATAGGATCTCACGACGGCTATTAAACAGCGTTCCAGTGTCGGCAGGTTTTTCTCCAACTCCGTAGAAAAGATCAGGATAGTCTGAGAATTCAAAGGCTCCTTTACTGAACCATTTTTCTCCAGGGGAGAAAAGATTCCAATCTCCACTGAAAATGGCTTGTTTTCGAAGGCTGTAATTAAACTCAAGGCTTGCATTGGAAGTTCGGTCTGATTTATCGCTACTCAGGCTAAAGGTGAAAAGTGAAACGGCACCAAAATAGAAGCGCGTCTCTGGACTGTAACCTAATGTAGGAACGGGCAGAACCGAAAACCGCTTCTCCGGCAGGCTGTCATTACTTGCATTGAGATGAAGGCAATTCAAAAGACCCAGTGCCAGGAGGAGTTTTCTCACATTGCGAAAATAAGGCCTTTCAGCTCATAAAAATGGGAAATACGAACAGTGTTAAATCTTTGGTTAAAGTATATAAGCTGATGCTTATCAGTTATTTACAGGGTTGAAAAACATAATTTGCTAAAAATTAATCGCCATGAAAAAGAAATGGATCTTTCCGGTCATCATTACACTTGTGTTTCTAACTACTGCTTGCGCTGAGGCTATCCCCCTCGAAGACTGTGTACCAGAGCAGGGCTTTGGTTTTTGGTCGGGCTTATGGCATGGCTTGATAGCACCTTTCGTGTTTATTTGGAATCTTTTTACCGACGAGTACTTGATCTACGCTGTGAATAACAACGGTAGCTGGTACGACTTTGGATATCTATTTGGCTTAACGATTAGCCTTGGAAGTGGAGGTAGAGCGAGCAAGAAATGATTAGTTCCTTTCCTGGCAGAGCTCCAATAAGATCCCATTGGCACTTTTGGGATGTATAAAAGCAATGAGTTTATTATCTGCCCCTTCTTTGGGTTGATCGTTGATAAAGACAAAACCTTCTTTTTTAAGCCGACTCATTTCAGCATGAATGTCATCCACTAAAACGGCCATGTGGTGAATACCAGGCCTATTTTTTTCAAGGTATTTGGCGATGGCGCTTGACTCATCCGTAGCTTCCAGAAGTTCAAGTTTTGATTCGCCCAACTCATAAAAAATGGTATTGACCGATTCGCTTTCTACCTTTTCTTCCTTGTAAGCTTCCTTGCCAAGCAGCTTTTCAAAAGTAGATCTGCTGGCTTTAGCATCATTTACGGCGATGCCGAGGTGTTCAATTTTTAGGATCATGATATTTTAATCTTGAGTTCAAACTTACTGAGTTCTTCGGTCTGCAAGTCTAGTCGTTCTATCATACTTTCTGGTAAAAGCACCGCGCAGAGGCAATTATTGAATGTCACCAGTCTTTGGTGAAGTTTAGAGTCCAGACCATCCACAATGGCTTTGTACACTTCCCAGCGGACTTCTCCGGGACTGTAGGCATAGTCGTGCCATACGATGATGCTCGAATCATGAGCAAGGTGTTTCATCACATTTTCTGTATCAGATAATACCATTTCGTAGTGATGGTCACCGTCAATGAATATCAGATCGAAAGTTTGATCCAGTCCCTGAAAATCGAAAGTTGAAGAATCTCCTTTCAGCAGGGTGACATTTTCGAGCCGGCTAGCTAACTTACCTTGCTCCTGAATGTATTTCTCAGAAGCTCCTAGCTTTCTGAGATCCTCGCCAGGGAGGTCTAAACTCACACAATTTGCTGCAAATTGGGCCACGTTTGCAACACTTTCACCCATCCATGTTCCGATCTCGAAATAAGAACAAGAGTCGAAACGACGGGTCAGTGCGCAGAGGAGTGCAATATCAGTGGGCATTGAGCCACCCCCACTGAAGGCCCAGGGCGAAAGGCTGAACTCGCTTCCCAGGATATTTTTCAGCTGATATACGGGTAAAGGCCCATAGTTGGGATAGCGTTCTGAAAATCTTTTTTTCCAGGACTGATCACGATCATAGATCAGGTTGAGTAACCATGGGTTTTGAGCTATATCCCGAATGGAAAGAAGTCCCTTCTTCAGCTTTTTGATCATAGAACTAAATTACGGCTTTCGAAATTTATTCAGTCGCTTTATGTCCAAGTCTTTTGGAATGGGCGCTTTATTTAGCATGTGATCGAGGAGGATATCCGCGCAGTAAGGAGCCAACATAACGGCCTTCGAACCCATACCATTTAGCACTCCCAGCTGCGGGTGGTCATCATGGAGACCAATGAAGGGACGACGATCATAGCTCGCAGGTCGAATGCCAACCAAATGATCAGTGGTCCTTGGGGACTCACCTAAAAACTTCGTGGCGGTTTCTTCTAACTCCTTTTTTGCCTCTTCATCTTTTGACAGCTCAGGCTTTTTCCAATCGTAGGTAGCGCCTAACCAATATTTTTCATTTTCCGCCGGAGCGATGAAATGCCGCTTATTTACGGCAGCATTGATCGGCTTTTGAAGCTTCACCTTTAAAACATCCCCTTTGGCCGGATGAAACCGCAAGTGATCAAACCAGGGATTATTCTTTACGCCCAGTCCTTCGCAAAAGATGATGTTTTTGAAATGAATTTGTTCATCGCGAAGATTCACAGAATTAGTTGCAATATCAACTTTATCATGAGGAAAGCGAGTGTCGATGAACTTATCTTCCTCTTTGAGGCTTGATATCTGGGTACTCAGAAATTCCTGAACATTGATCTTTGCGCAGGCATTAACTTTTCCAAGGCCATTTGGTGCCGTGATATCAGCAAGGTCCTCAGCGAGCTCCAAAACTTCAGTATAGGCATCTTCGCCCATTCGTTCAAACCAGCGATTATATTCTTCTGTGTCCGCAAAGACACGGTACAACGGGATCTCAGTGAAGTGTTTGGGGATATGTCTTTCGTAGAATGTTTTGGAGTTCTTAAATACCTCAAGCCCCATCCAGCCAAAAACGGTTCGACGGAATGCCATAGGGTGAAAAAGACCAACAGCAACTGAGGATGAGTGGTTGTTTTTAGCTTGGTCGATGATCAGGCTATTCAAGCCCCTTTCTTTCGCCTTTAAATGGAGCACAGCTCCAGTGATACCATGGCCTACGATGATGAGGTCAAATTTCTTCACCACAGAGCATTAAGGCAGTTTCGATGTATTTAAAGCTATCTTCAGGATGGCCGTCAATCCGCGTTCGGGATCTCTTGAAGCCAAGCCGCACCACAACCATATCTTCTTCGGGGATACAGAAAATGTATTGCCCGTTGATTCCTCTTGCATAGAAAACCTGGCGACCGGAGAATTCTCCCATCCACCATTGATAACCGTATCGTTTGTTGTCAGCGCCGTCCTTTTCCTTCAGAGGGGCAGGCCTGGTGGCCATTTCAACGTAAGTGCTGTCGAGGATACTATTACCATTCCATCTGCCTTTATGGAGCATAAGTTTGCCTATTCGAGCAAAATCGCGTGCATTGGAATTAAAGCAGCAAAATGCTTTTTCATCTCCTCCTTCTCGATCCAAACTCCATAAGGCGTCTCGTGAAGCACCGATCTGCGACCAGATCCTTTCTGAGAAATATTCGCTTAGGCTTTTGCCCGAAACAGCCTTGATCAAAAAGGCCAGACTTTGAGAATCGCCACTTTGATATTTAAAGATCTTTCCCGGTTCTTCGTCTACCTCATAATTCGAGATCAGTTTTTGCAGATCTGTCCCATAATTTGCTTTAGCTGCATAACCAAAAGGGTTCAGGTAAGATTCAGAATAATTCATCCCAGAGCTCATCGTAAGCATTTGACGGATCGTCACCCGGTCTTTTCCTTCTTCGTTGTAGAGATCCAAATACTTTGACATCGGGTCATCCAGGCTTTCAATGAGTCCTTCTTCAAGGGCTTTGCCTATGCACAGACTGACCAGGCTTTTTGCCATGCTGAAGGAATTACTCCAGGTGGTATCTGAGAATCCATCCCAATATTCCTCATAAACGATGCTATCATTTTGGATCACGAGATAAGCTCTCGTATCGAAGTTCTCCATATAATCTCTGGCACTCTTCGGTATTTCGCCTTTCATATAATTGCTGCTCAATGGCCAGGCATGGTATTTTCCAGCTTTGACCCTTCTGCCGGGGAAAGCTTTATACTCAAGAATGGATGGACTGACCCGACCCTTGAATACGGTCATTTCCAGAGTCTTGTAAAAATGCTGATTATCGGTAAGCCACAGCAACAGGGGCACAAGCGACAAAACAAGAAGAAGCTTCACTAACTTTCTCACAAGGTAAAGATAGCAGAGTAAAAAATAGAGAGCAGTTCTGAGCTTTCATGTTTAGCTTTGTGAAGCAAGCATTCATTACTTTGCAAAGTTCAAATGCAGATCAAAAGAAACTCACCCGATCTATTTAAGATACTCTTCGATTCAGCTGGGGAGGGACTCATTCTCCTCGACGAAAATGGACAGATCATTTTAACAAACCCCAGGCTTAAGGAGCTTTTTGGTTATGATGAGGAAGAGTTGATCGGAGAAAAAATCGAGATCCTTGTTCCAGAGCGTTTCAAAGAAAAACACAAAGGTCATCGGGGTGGCTATATGAAGCAACCTGAAAAGCGGAGTATGGGAGCAAATCTTGATCTCTGGGGAATGAAAAAGAGTGGAGAGGAATTTCCACTTGAAGTAAGCTTAAATCATTTTGTTGCAGACGAAGAGCGTTTTGTCATGGCGCTGGTTACAGATGTAACCATCAGAAAGAAAGCTGAAGATAAACTTCGAGACATGAATACGAAGTTGGAGGAAATGGTAGATGAGCGTACCAAGGAGCTTCGACAAAGTCAGATCCTGTACAGTACGATCGCACGAAAATTCCCCAATGGTACGATCAACATATTTGATCGGGATCTTAATTATGTCTTTGTTGAGGGAGAAGGGCTCTATAACCTTGGGATCACCAGTGAGCTATTGGTTGGAACATCCTACCTCGACCGTGTTCCAAGGGAGGTAAAGGAAGACATTCGTAAAAAGCTGAAGACTGTTCTTAAGGGGCGCAACCAAAGTTTTGAACTGAGTATCGGACAGCGTTTCTATCTGATGAACGCAGTTGGACTCAAAAATGAGAAAGGGATCATCGACCGAATTCTCCTGGTTGAGCAAAACATTACCAATCAAAAGAAAGCAGAGGAAGATATTCGTCTTGCTTTGTCAAAAGAGCAGGAATTGGGTGAGTTGAAGTCTCGCTTTGTTTCAATGGCTTCTCATGAATTTAGAACCCCATTGAGCACCGTACTTTCATCCGCAAACCTTCTCGAAAAGTACCTGGATATTGAAGACAGTAGGGAGAAGCAGGACAAGCATATTCGACGTATAAGGTCTTCGGTGAGAAACCTGACCAACATTCTGAATGACTTTTTATCGCTAGATAAGTTGCAGGAAGGTAAAGTGGTAGCTCACCCAAGCAACTGGGATGTTGAGGAGCTTAGTGCTGATATTGTGGAACAAATGTCGGAGGTCAAAAAAGAAGAGCAGTTGATCACATACGAGCATAAGTCGAAACAGCGAGAAGTATACATGGATCAGAATGTTTTCAGAAACATCCTGATCAATTTACTTTCAAATGCAATCAAATATTCAAATGAAGGACAAGAGGTCAGAGCCTGTACTTTGATCAAGCAAAACAGATTATACCTTGAAGTGCACGACAAGGGAATTGGTATTCCGAAGGAAGAGCAGAAACATATGTTCGAGCGATTCTTTAGGGCAAAGAACGCGGTAAACCTCGATGGAACTGGACTGGGCTTGAATATCGTTCATAAATACCTGGAGCTTTTAGGTGGAAAAATTACTTTTGATAGCGAAGAGGGAAAAGGCACTAATTTTAAGGTATCGATACCACTAAAACAGTAGAAACGTGAGAAGTAAGATTCTTTTGATCGAAGACAATCGGGAAATGCGTGAGAACACCGCTGAAATACTGGAGCTCGCCAATTATGAGATACTCACGGCTGAAAACGGCAAAAAAGGGATCTCAATTGCGAAATCTGAAAAGCCTGAACTGATCATCTGCGATATCATGATGCCGGAGCTCGATGGCTATCAGGTGCTCTACATCCTCTCCAAAGACCCCAATACTTCTACAATCCCCTTCATTTTTCTAACTGCAAAAGCAGATAAGAAGGACATGAGAAAAGGAATGAATTTGGGAGCAGACGACTATCTTACTAAGCCATTTGAGGAGATGGAATTGCTTGACGCGATAGAGAGTCGCTTGAAAAAGAAAAAGAGCATAGACCTGGAGTTTGAACATAACCTCGAATCCCTGAACAACTTCATGGACAAGGCCAGGGGGATGAACGAGCTTGATGAGTTGTCAAAGAACCGAAAGATAAAGACCTACAAAAAGAAGCAGATCATCTATCGGGAAGATGAATATCCCAACGCACTCTACTTTATCTCAAAAGGAAAAGTGGTTGAATCAAAGATGGATCAAAATGCCAAGGAACTGATCACTGAACTTTACAACGAAGGTGATTTTCTTGGATACCTTCCGCTGCTTCAGGAATCACAATATAAGGAAAGTGCAACTGCGGTGGAAGACACAGAGCTGGCTGTTATTCCTCGTGACGACTTTTTACACTTGGTTAGAAACAACCGCGATGTTTCCGCAAAATTCATCAAAATGTTATCGAAAAACATTTTGGAGAAAGAAGAGCGCTTGCTTAGACTGGCTTATGGCTCAGTAAGAGAGCGTGTGGCAGGGGCATTACTGCAGCTACATGCGAGGTATAATCGTGAAGAGGAGGGAAAATTCTCTATTTCTTTTTCCAGGGAGGACCTCGCTGGAATAGTTGGAACGGCTACAGAGTCTTTGATCAGAACACTTAGCGACTTTAAGGATGAAGGACTGATTGAGTCAAAAGGCAGAGAGATCAGGCTGCTTGAGATCAACAAGCTCAAAAAGATCGCAGGCGAGCTTTAGGACGAAGTGATATCGAGTGCTTCAAGAAAGTCGAGGTCTAGTTTTTTTCTGCCCTTAAAGACTTCATTCAGGTCAACCATACAATACCTGTTCTTTACAATGGCGGTCATTTTATGACTGCTGCCAGACCTTATTTCCTCCACCGCCAAATTTCCAAACCTTGTGGCAAGTAGCCTATCAAATGCACTTGGCGCGCCGCCACGCTGAATGTGGCCCAGGACAGTCACCTTGATCTCATAACCGAGATTTTGACTTCTTACATACTCAGCAACCTGGAAGGCGTCTCCAGCATCGTCACCTTCAGCTACCACAACCAGCATGCTTTCCTTTTTACGATCCCAGCCTTTTTTCAGCTTCTGGATGAGTTTCTCCATTTGTGTTTTTTCTTCTGGGACAAGGATGGCTTCAGCTCCACCTCCAACTCCAGCGGCCAGGGCGATATGGCCGGCATATCTACCCATCACCTCAACAAAAAACAAGCGCTTATGGGAATGGGCAGTATCTCGGATCCTGTCAATGGCTTCAATTGCTGTGTTCACTGCTGAATCAAAACCCAGGGTAAATTCAGTACCGTTGATATCGTTGTCAATTGTACCGGGGATTCCAATGATCTGAATATCGACAAGTTCAGCGAACGCAATTAAGCCCTTGTAGGTTCCGTCGCCACCTATACCTATCAAAGCATCAATTTGTAGGGCCTCTACAACGGCCTTGGCTGTTTTCCTGCCTTCTTGTGTGCGGAAGCGTTCAGACCTTGAGGAGCCTAAAAAAGTGCCTCCTCGATTGATTAATCCGCTCACCGATTCTGGCGATAACTCTTCATAGTCACCATCGATCAAACCCTCGTAGCCATTCCTGAACCCAATACAGCGTATACCATAATGGTGACAACTCCTCACCACAGATCTAATGCAGGCATTCATGCCTGGCGCATCTCCTCCGGAGGTAAAAACACCTATTTTCTTTATCATATCTGACGAAAATCACTATTTGCCTTGAGCTTGGTCATATACTTCTTCGCGTGAAGACCAACCTTTGCATTCTCGACTGAAAACTACAAACAAAACCAGACCCATGCGTTTGGGAATCATTAAAAGTAAAACGAAATGGAGATCTTAATTGAAGGAAAGGAGACCGTTGGTGAGGTAAAGGAGCAGTTTCAAAAGGCATACCCTATGTTAAAGCTGGAATTCTTCCACCATGAACACAAAAAAGGAGAGGGTAGCCCCTTGAGTGATAAGATCAATGATGAGGTGATTTTAGACGATGCAAGAGCATCCCATGCGGAGGGCAAATTGGATTTTAACCCAAGCACGGTCATTGCTGACCTTGAGTCTAAATTCCACGATAGCTTTGGACTTAATGTTCAGGTATTCAGAAAATCAGGAAACATCTGGTTGGAGATCATATCAACGGATAACCGCACCTTGAAAGAAGAAAATGATTGGGCTGAGGAAATGTCTCATCCAGCAGAAGATTAATTAACGATAAATACCAGAATAAATGCACACAATCAATATACCGAAAGATCAAAGAAGATACATGAGTGACCTGCACTTTGAGCATATGCAGTGGAACAATCAGCTCGGTTTCTTTCGTCAGGAATTGGAGATCTTCAAATCAAGATTAGAGGAGATCGTAGATAGAAATACGCATCAGGAAGTTCTTAGCCAGGCTGAACACTTTCAAAACAACTTCATCCTGCAAAATGAGCAAATTGACACCTTGCTACACGATATCAAAATGCACGAGGAGGAACTTGTTCAGTATGCTAAAGATCACCCATTGGGTGTAGAACATACGTATTTTGAGAACCACAGTGGTCTTGAAGAAAGAATGGAAAGCTTCAAAAAGATCTACGCTGACTTAAAAGAAGAATTTCAACGCTACCTGGCTAAGTGGATGTAATGCCAAGCAAGGGCTTAAATATCAGCATACTTGGTTTCGGAAATGTAGGCCGAAACATCGCTAGTCAGCTTGTCTTCGAAGGGCATAGTATCAATCTGAACTGTCTGGACGTTGATGAGAATAAGTGGGGTGCTTTCCTCGATATAGAACAGGCGAGTCTGGTCAACAAAAAGGTCAAAATGACCTGGAATGACCAGCAAGCCTTTCTCAATGCCGATTTTATCATACACACGGCAGGCGGGCATATCCCCCCGGGTGGAGATCGATTGGCTGTGGCGGGATCATCCATCAATATGATCTACGAAGCTTACAACGATAAACAGTTTTCCAAAAACACCAAAGTAGTTGTGGTTTCTAACCCCGTGGATATTTCGGCTTACTTCATTCAGAAATACTCGGAAATCCCATCGGACAACATCTACGGTCTAGGAACCTTAGTGGATGCTATCCGAATGGAATATTTCATCTCAAAAAAATGCAAGGTAAACCCAACCGAGGTAAAAGCCTGGGCTCTTGGTGAGCACGGCAAACATCTGGTACCGATCCTGTCACACACACTTGTTGAAGGAACGGATATCAGAAGGGTGCTGAGCCATGAAGAGATCGAGGCTTGTGTTGACGATACGATTTCAACGCCAGCGGTGATCAGACAAACTCAAACAGCATCGGTCTTTCTGGCTGCCAGTGCTTCGATCTTTCTTGTTAAATCACTGTTGAATCCAAAGGATGAAGTCTTTCCACTTTCCGTTTTACTAAACGAAGAGAATAAGAAGCTACTCAAGGTAAAGAACATCTTTTTAAGCGTTCCGGTGAAAGTGAGTAAACACGGCATCAACCAATTACTTGACTTTGATATTGAGAAAGATGAGCTGAAGGACTTAAGGGTTTCGGCTAAAGTGATTGAAAGAACCATAAAACTTTATGAGGAAATCTATCAACCTGACTAAAATCAGTTTTTATGATGATAGCCTTCATTTACTTTGAAACTAACTAGCGTGACCTTCGTCTCACGCTTTTTTTCTGCTATGCTAAAAAGAATACTAGTTCCAACGGACTTTTCCAAACCTGCGCGCTTCGCATCCGAGGCGGCTGCAGACATTGCCCGTAAGTGTGGGGCAGAGGTTCACGTTGTGTATGTGGTTGACTTTCCCATGCATGACCCCAACTGGACATCAGAAGCAAAAGAAGATGTTCCAGCGGGTCTGTTTATCGCGAAGAAGATAAATGAGCGCATGGACAAGTATGCGAAGAGGGATTACCTGCATGACCTCGATGTAACAACTCATGTTGTGGAATCTGACAACGTGTATGGAAGTATTGTAGAGCAGGCGGATAAGATGGACGCTGATCTTATCGTCATGGGCTCCCACTCAAGATCATTGCTGAATAAGTACCTCATCGGTTCCAACACTGATCGAGTCATTCGTCTGGCAAATTGCCCAGTCCTAAGCGTAAAAGAGGAGATAAAGGATTTCGACATCAAACACATTGCCTTTGCATCCAACTTCTACGGTGAATCATATACGGTATTTGAAAAGCTCTTGAAATTCTCTAAGGTATTTGATGCGAAGATCCATTTGGTAAAGGTGATCACCCCAAGTCATTTTGAGCCTACATATGTGAGCCAGAAGTTGATGGATGACTTTGCCAACAAATTTGAGTTAGAGAATTTCAGCATGAATACCTACAATGATGAGAAGATCGAAAATGGAATCAACCGTTTCGCATCGGAGGTTGATGCGGATCTTATTGCAATAGAAACACATGGTGGAAGCAGTATCGTTCAACTGATTTCCGGAAGCGTATCTGAGAGTGTATTGGAAAGAACGAACCTGCCAGTGCTAACCATAAAGATCAAAGATGAACCTGTTTCAACGAAAGGAATCTTTCCCGAGTTGAGATAAAAACCAGACCATTATGAACGGAAAACAAATACTAAAATATCTTTTGTTCATTATCGCCTTTATCGTGCCCTTAAGAGTTACTTTCAGCTCAGAAGAGCCCGGTTTAATTGAGCTAGCCGCCTTAGTAGCTGGCCTTGTGCTCATTGGAATTGCTAGCGTTATTGATACAAAAAAGGTTTAATCCTAATTCAGGACCCGAATGAAAAAAATACTCTTACCAACAGATTTTTCGAAGAACGCAAGAAATGCGATCAAGTATGCGGTGGACGTATTCGGAAAAGATTCCATTTACTACCTGGTGAATATATTCCGTGAGCCTCATGCTACATCATCATCGCTGGTTTCCATTGTAGATATTCTTCAGAAGACCAGTGAAGACTCATTGGTAAGAGAGAAGAAAAAAATGGAGGCCCTTTTCCCTAGTCTTGATCTTAATATTGAGGTGATCTCCAAATATGGAGACACTACTACGGTCATTAACAACCTTTCAGATGATAAGGATGTGGACTTTGTAGTTATGGGCACAAAAGGCGCCAGTGGAATCAAAGAAGTATTGCTGGGAAGCGTTACAGCGGATGTCATCCAAAAAGTTGTTCGACCACTTATCGCTGTGCCAGATCGCTGCTCATTTACAGGCTTTGAGAAAATGGGATTTGCAGCTGATCTTCGCGAGATTCAGAATCATGATTGCCTTGTACCTATGGTCAACTTTGCAAAGGACTTCAAGAGCGCAATAGAGATCGTAACTATTCAGGATGAGGTGGTTTATGCAAGCGAAGAAGAGGCCCTGGTTGGCTTGGAGATCCATGACATTCTTCGCGAAGTGAAACACAGTTTTGTGAGGAGAGAGTCTGAAGATGTGATTGAAGGGATTGAGGCCTACATGCACGAAGAGAGCCCAGACCTTATGGTGCTTATTCCTAGAAAAACTAAATTCTGGGATAGGGTATTTAAGATCAGTGTAACTAAGAAAATCGCCTTACACGCTGATGTACCCTTACTTATCCTTAGAGATACCGGAGCTTAGATCAAAGGTTCGGGTTATGTTGAACCCAAAGTGAATACCTCCCTGGCCCCAATTTCCAATAGTTTCAGAAATGAATCCGGTTTCAAACATAGACTGCGAGTTGGTGAATTGAAACTGAAATACGTGACCTCCAGTCTCTATTTCTACCCCAGCAGAGATCGAATGCTGCGGTTGTTGATTGTTGATCCTTGGCGTTGCATCAGTAGAACTCACTAAAAAGTAGCCTTCACCTACCAGTGAAACCCAATCGGTGAGCTTAACACGACCACCCGTGCCAATAGCGAATATGTCGTTTTCATCATTGGCTTCAGGTACTAGATTCTTGTGAACATGAGTAGGCATGATCTGCCAGGAGATCCTTTTATTGAACTTTCTCGCGATCAGTAACTGATTCGTATAACTCATTCTCGAGCTGAAATAGTTTTCCCGGTCGGGGTTCGCCCAGCGCAAACTATTGATGTTGGCAGTACCCAAGTAGCTCATTGTAACTGGAGAACTTCCCTCTCCTGTGGCCTGGCGAAGCAGCTTTACTTTTAGAAAGCCATCGTAGTTCTTTTGATAAGTGTTCCTGCCAACACCAACGGAGATCCTATCGTTGATCCCATAATCAAGCCCTACTCTGATGGACGCCTGATCTAGTCCAAACATATCGTAGAACCCACCATTTACCTGACCAAAACGGTGAGAGATAATAAAAAGCATATTCTTCTTAGCGGGTTGCTCAACTGTATGACCATTGATGAGTCTAGGGGCTTTAAAGGTTGCGAATGTATAGGTCTTCTCCTGAGCTGTTTCCTCTTCGAGCATCGACATCAGGTCATCCTGTGCGACAAGTGGTATCGAAAAAAGTAGGCTTACTGTAATGAGATAAAGGGCTTTCATCTTAATTGTTTTTCGCGCCCTCATTGATCCAGGCTTCAATTTTGTTTATTTCACACTCTTCGAGCTGAGCGCCACCCTTTGGCATTGGAGAATAGCCCGCTTCGTGTTTAATTGCTCCAAAGAATCGCGCTTGATTATTCGCAACATAACTCGATAGATTCGCATGACCTTCAAGGCTGATTCCGGCACCGGCTACCTGTGATTGGGCGTTGCTGTGACAGCCATAACAGTTTGCACTCAAAATAAGCTCAACCTCTTCTTTATATTCCACTCGTAGTGTATCACAGGGTGCTTCAACAGGGTACAACAGCTCTTCTTTGTCGTAATAACAGGATGAAGCGGTTGAAAACACTGCAAGGCAGCTTCCCATAACAAGAATTGATTTAATTGTTCGGAGCACCATCATCTATCCATTTTAAAAATTTGTTCAATTCACAATCGGGTAAGGCGCTGCCTTGTGGCATCAAAGAAACCCCATTGATGCCTAAAATAGCGTCACGCACTTTTCCGGTATCAACATGTGATTTAAGGCTGGTATAGTCAGCTAATACAACACCTTTTTGCGCGGATGCACCAGAGTGACAGCCCTGACAGTAAGTGCTTATGATCGTACTTATGTCATTTGAGTAGCTCACAGAACTTGTATCACAAAAGTCTGGCTGACACTCGTTGTATTCAGCACCTTGAGTGATCCAATCAAAAAAGAGTTGTTTTTGAGTATTGCTCAATGGACTTCCGCTGAGTGGCATTTCATTGTCTTCGATGACATCATAGATCCTCGATTTATCTGGATCTCCAGAAACCAACAGATTAGATCTGTCTGAATTTAAAATGGCGTCATATGAGCTGAGGTCCACTCCATCTGAGTTTGTTGCCGCGTCATGACAACCGCTATAGGCACAACTGTTTTGTAGAATGGGGAAGATGTCGTTAACAAAGTAGACCTTGTTAGGGTCGCAGGTACTGTCTACCTTTAATTCAGTGATAACTGTACTATCCATTGGATCCATTGGATCAACAGGGTCTTCCTCGGGTGTAGTTGGTAAATCATGCTTACAGGCAAAGGCCAAAAGAATAGCGCATGCGGCATAAAAAAGAGGTCTCATAGGCTCAAAATCTTACCAAGACTACGCATAAATTACCTAAAGGGTTTAGTGCAAAATCAAAAATAATTTGAAGTATGCTTAGAAAAGAGCAAGGTTTATTCCTGCGCTAAAGGGGTAAAGCTCAAGTCCTTTTCCTTCATGAAAGAAACTCGTGAACTGATAAGCTCCATAGAGCGACACTTTGCCATAGCCCACTCTGAAAGTAGCGAGCCCTCTGACTCTTGAAGTATTTGGATATCGCGTATCAATGTATCTGTAGCCATCTTTATCGATCAGCTTGTCTCTAGAGTTGATTCTGAAACCAAGCTTAGCTCCTACGGCGACTTTCCATGGGTGCTTTCCTTCATCAGGTTGGCTTCTGAAGCGAAGCTCAACGGGAAGTTCTAAATAGTTTGTCGTAAAACGAGAACGTTTGATGTTGCTAATGGTCGTATCGATAGGCTCAAAGGTGCTGTAAGTACCTTGTGTTGTATCCAGATTAACAACATTGGCATCAGTGTAGAAGTGCATACTCGATACCCCCAAACCAACACCTATACTGATGGGCGCTTTTTGGCTCATGATGTGATCGTACATCAGGGCAAAATCAAAGCCATGAGAGTAGAAGCGCTGTTTGAACTGGCCCTGGGCATTGGTCAGATAATTATAATTGAGGTTTATCATTGCCATATCCATTCGCTCACGTTTCTTTTTTTCCTGAGCAAAACCCGAAAGGCTTACTGCGAAAATCAATGTTGAAATTAGAAGAATGGATCTCATGAATTTGCTTTTGTGTCGCAAAAATAGCAGGATAAAGCTTGTCATTTCAATAAGTCATCTATATCTCAGGCAACCAAACGAAATATTATTCGTCTAAGTATATATACACGATATTTGTGTTCATGAAAAAGCTCCTTTTTACAGCCCTTATCGCGCTAACAGGTTCATCTGTATTCGCTCAGTTAAATGCCGATTGGCGCTACTTTGATTCCATTCCAGTGATCAACATGAATGGAGACACACTGAACGACCCATGGGTTGGAGGGTTCAATAACCCCCAGTTTTCTACCATTGACATGAACAACGATGGTAAGGAAGATCTCTTTGTTTTTGAAAGAGATGGCAATCAGGTTAAAACATTCATCAATGTGGGATCGCCTGGAGTAGCTGCTTTTAAATACGACCCACAGTATGAGGAGCAGTTCCCTGAACTATTCAATTTCGCCCTACTGAGAGATTATAATAACGACGGCAAAAAAGACATCTTTTTCTATTATCACCCCGGAATAGGAGTATATAAGAATGTGAGCAATGGAAATGGTTTGGAGTGGGAACAGCAGTGCTATTTTAAGGATTTCTACGGTGTTCCTCAATGCTATATCACAATGTATTACGGTCCACAAAAATTCCGCTCACAGGTATACACAATACCTGATGACATCCCTGCCTTTGATGATTTGGATGGAGATGGCGACATCGATATCCTATCCTTCAGTGTTCAGGGCAGTACAATTGACTATTACAAGAATATTAGCACCAATCCGGATACACTCGATTTTGCCCTGTGCACGCAGTGTTGGGGGAATTTTTATGAATCATCTATCTCAAACGATATTGTTTTAGGTTTCTACTGCAATGATTCAGGAACATGTGCGGAGATCCCATTACCCAAAGATGACCCTAAGCCTATAGAAAAAAGCGGAAGGGCAAAAAGACATGCTGGCTCTACAGTTCTGACCTTTGACCGAGATGCTGATGGCGACAAAGAAGTATTACTGGGCGATATAAGCTTTCCTAATATGGTGTTAGGTCAGAATGGAGGAGACGCAACCAGAGCGAGGATCACCTCTTATGCCAGGAACTTTCCTACAAATCAAGATTCGGTCGATCTGGACATTTTTCCTGCCGCCTTTTTTGAGGATATCAATAATGATAATGTAAAAGATCTCATTGTGGCACCAAATGCTGTGTTGGAGTCTGAGAACCATAAAAATGTGTGGTATTACGAAAACACTCGCGCAACAAATCGACCGAATTTCGTGCTGCAAAGCAGAACTTTTTTGAGTGGAGACATGATAGACCTCGGAAGTGGAAGTGCCCCTGTTTTCTTTGATGTGAATGGAGACTCATTACTAGACCTTCTTGTAGGGAATTCTGGATATTATCGCCGCGCCAGCGCCTTTCCGGCGGGCCTTGCATATTTTGAAAACACGGGTATTTATACCGATTCCACGATCTATCCGATCTTTACTTTGAGAGACACAAACTACCTGAATATTTTTGATGACTCACTTGGTGCTGTACAACCAACGATGTCTGATATAGATGCTGATGGCGACCTTGATATGATCCTTGGTGATCGGGCTGGAAAGATCCATTTTTATGAAAACAGAGCAGCTAATCCCGGGGATTCCGCACTATTTGTCAAGAGCCCATCCTGGGATACTGTAGTAGATGTAGGCTCATGGGCAACCCCTTATTTCTTCGATGTTGATGGAGATGGAGACCTTGACCTATTATCTGGAGAACGCTATGGAAGCCTGGTTTTCTACCTCAATCAGGGCGACAGTGCTAACCCATCCTTCAGCAATAGTTTTAAAATGTCCAACTGGGGAGGGGTGATCCATCAGGATATTCTCGGTGACGGATTTAGTCAGCCATACCTCGTGAAGCTGGATACTGCAGGAAATATTGCAAATGATACGACCCCGGGAAGTACTTACCTTTTCGTTGGAAATATCGACGGAAACATTTATGTCTACAATAATATTGATGGGAACATCTTTGGAAACTTTAATGTGGCAGACACCTTGCTGCTGTCTTCGAGTAAGAGTACGATTAGTGGAGCTGACCTTAACAGAAACGGAAAGCTAGACCTGATCATCGGACAACAAACGGGTGGGCTTGAAGTCTTGCTACAAGGAAGAGGATTTCAACTGCCAACACCACCTGCTTCATATGACTTGACAATCACAGTGGAAACAGACTCTGGTTGGATCATGCCCAATGCCACGGTGGACCTCGAGGGAACAATACGAGTTTCCGATTCACTTGGAAAAGTGTACTACCAGGGACTAAGCCCTGATACCTTTAACTGGACAGCATCAGGAAGTATTCTTGGAGTCAATTACCAGGGGGCTGATAGTATCATTGTGAATTCAGATACCAATGTGACGATCACTTTGAGCCCAATTCTTGGCGCAACTGAAATAGATGAACAGAATAGCATCAGAGTATATCCCAACCCGGCAAGAGATCAATTGGTCGTAGCAGGCCTGACTTCTGGAGGTTCATATCTTGAGCTTAGAGACTTAAGTGGACGTCTTATTGTGGCGGAGCAAACGCGATCTGTATCGAGCCAATTGGATGTTTCTGATATTAGCAGTGGGATATATATTCTACGGGTAAGGTCTGGTAAGTCTGAGAGCTATCACAATGTTGTGATCGCGGAATGATTTCATTCGGGTTTCACACCATTTTCTGAAGATCAGTTTTTTACATTTGAATTATGCCAGCACCAGTGGACTATTCAAATCTATTGTTCCTTGATATCGAAACGGTAAGTCAGTATCCTGAATATGAAAAAGCCGGGGAAAAAGAAAAAGAATATTGGGATAAGAAGTGGTCCGTACTCAATCGGAATAAGGAGGAAGAATCCAATGGATATGACAGAGCAGGTATCTATGCTGAATTTGGGAAGATCGTATGTATTTCTGTTGGCTACGTTCATTCCAAGGATTCAGAAGAGCATGCCCGAATAAAATCCTTTGCTTCAAAGGATGAAACTGAGCTACTCAAAGAATTTGCCAAACTGCTGGAACAAAATTATTCTGGCTATGATGCTAGACTCTGTGCTCATAATGGAAAAGAATTCGATTTTCCATATATCGCCAGACGAATGATGATAAACGGGATCAGACTTCCTAAGCTTCTCGACATTGCGGGAAAAAAGCCCTGGGAGATCCCGCATTTGGATACTATGGAAATGTGGAAGTTTGGCGATTGGAAAAGCTTCACTTCGCTGGATCTACTAACTCATATTTTTGATGTTCCCAGCCCCAAAGGCGATATTGATGGTAGCATGGTCTCGAAAGTATTTTGGCAGGAAGATGACCTGGATCGAATCGTGAAGTATTGCCAAAAGGACGTCCTCGCCTTAATTCAGGTTTTCAGGAAGATGCACTACCAGGAACTGATCCCTGACTCTCATGTCGAGGAGTTGTAAATAACTTGTAAAGGACCAGGGTTCCGAAGATCAAAGACATTCCATAAAAGCTGTCTTCCACTGGAATGCTTCCCATTCTTATACCGAGGTTCTCCATATCGTTATACCATACAACCTGCTCTTCAATAAGAGAGCCAGTGAGAATTCCATTGATCAGAAAGAAACCCGGAAGAACGATAAGGTAGGTTCTAAAAAGCCCACGCAATAATTTTGGAAAGAATCCAGCGAGCAGAACTAAGAGAGCACCATTTACTGTCAATGCCGCGACGGTGTATGCTTTATCTGGAAACGAAAAGGCTATGGCCAGGTTGAATCCACCAACAAACATCGCAGCAAAGCGAGTCACGATCAATTTTGGCTCCCACTTGACAAAATAATTCAGTACTTCATAGAGAAACACAGAAGCATAAGGAATGGTCAAAAAGAAAAGCACTTCTTCAATGGGTAAACTTCCGAGGTAAAGGCCACTCAGGTAACGTTCATTAAAGCCCCAAATACCGGCCTGGGTAAAGAATTCATCCCAAATCAAAAAAGCTATGGCCACTGGAAGGTTGGCTAAAATGAAATACCTGAACTTTCCAATGAAATGGATCTTAGGTTCAAAGCTTCGGATCAGTGGAACTGAAATGGTGAATAGGTTAAGGGCGAGGTAGAGATAGTTTTCCATTCGAAATTACTGGCTTTTATTGTTTCGCTCAATGGCATCTCGATAGTACCTAGGCGGTACAAGCAGCATCCCAAAACACTCTCCATCTTCTTTACCCTTGTGTTTGTGATGGGTATTGTGAGCCCTTATTATCGCCCTTAAATATGGATGACGAATATTCTTGAACCAGTTGAAGCGTCGGTGAATCAAGACATCGTGTACCAGAAAATAACAGATCCCATAGGCAAGAATACCGAAACCAAAAGCCACCCTCCAGTCGCCTCCAGCCATTGAACCGAACATAATGAACAACCAGCTTGGGATGGCGAAGATGAGAAAGAAGGCATCGTTCTTTTCAAAGAAACCAGGCCTACTTACATGATGGTCCTCATGAAGATACCAAAGCAGGCCATGCATGATGTACTTGTGGGCAAACCAGGCCATGAACTCCATGAAAAAGAAGCTAAATAAAAAGACCGATATGTGCAGAATCAAATTCATAGCAACGTGACTCTTAAGGATATAAAAAACACCAATTGTGTCAAAAATGTTCCTATTCCCAGGAGATTTCTTTCAAAGCTAAGTATGTAATTCACAAAAAGGTGCAAAATAAATGATATCAGGAACCAGGCGGCATAATTTTGAAAAGGAATGATGCCGTTTTCCCAGGACCAATAGCCAAGTTCTACTGCGACGGGCTCCATGATAAAATCAAAGAGGGTCATGAATGTGGCCCCTAAAAAGGATGCCAGCAAAAGGTTTGAACTAATTCTTTGAGCAATATCGCGACTGCCATAGATCATTAATAACCACAAAAGTCCCAGCGTAAGCGGTACATCAAAAAGTTTCAAGCCCAGTACTTCACCGTATCCATAACTGCCAAAGAGTAAACCTGTGGCGACACCAATGACCTCGGAGAAGTACCCAACAAGGGCCACAACAGCAAAGCTGATGCTTACTCTTGGCCCCCACGACTTATGATTGGCAAGTAACAAAATACAGGTGATACTCAGGTTCACGGGTGTTAGCAGGTTGATCATCTCACGGCTGCCAGATAGGTTCAGGCCTACCACACCAACAAGGTGAAGGATCACGATCACCCCCAGAAGTATTTTTGGCTTAGATAGCAGGGACTTCATCAGCTACAATTTTAGCGGAAAGCAAACAGAGTGGAACCCCTCCACCAGGGTGTACACTTCCACCTGCGAAATATAGGTTGGAATAATCTGAACTCTTATTGCTGTGTCTTAAAAAAGCACTCATTCTATCATTTGAAGAAGTGCCGTACAAACTTCCCATGAAGGATGAGGTTTTTGACTCTATCCTTCTCGGATCGAGGTAATCTTCTTCTTCAATAAGTTCCTCCAAATTTACATTGAGTTCTTTGCTCAGCTTTGTGATACAGCGTTGACGTGTTTCTTTGATCAACTTATCCCAATCCTGGCCATTATTTGCAGGAACATTCACCATGACGAACCAATTCTCAGCCCCTTCTGGTGCATCTTGATCTTCGAGTTTAGAGCTAATGTTAACATAGATGGTAGGGTCTTCGAATAGCTCAAATTTTTTGAAGATGTATTCAAACTCTTTCTTGTAATCTTTGCTAAAGAAGATATTATGCAAGCCCAGGGCCTTAAATTCTTTCTTAATTCCCCAATAGAAGATGACCGCAGAGGAAGATCGCTCTGCTCTTTTTATTCTTGAGGGAACGCCCCTTCCGAGGAGCTTGTCATAAGTAGGATAAACGTCTGAATTCGCTACGATAAGCTCAGCATTATATTGGCCTTCACTGCATTGAACCCCTGTTACTTTTTCCCCCACAGTAATTATGTGTTCAACAAGACTGTTATATTGAAAATCAACCCCTAAACTCTCCGCTAAGCCTACTAGAGACTCTGTGATGCTGATCATTCCCCCTTTTGGGAAGTAAGTTCCTATTCCGTGCTCCAGATGAGGAATGACATTCAACACCCCAGGAGTTTGATAGGGGTCCGATCCATTGTAGGTTGCAAATCGATTAAAGTATTGCACCATTTTGTCGTTTCCAAGTCGATCTTCGTTCGCCTGGTTCATGCTTTTGAGAAGGTCGAGCGAACCAAGATTCATAAGCGCTTTGAACGCATCCTTTCTCAAATAAGTAGAGAGTTTGTTGAGTGGACTCTCCATAAAAAGCTTGTGCGTTAGGTCATAGAGTTTAGCGCTGTGTTCGAGATGGGCCGCTAGTTTATTTGCCGAAACACCGGTTTTTTGACAGAATTCTTCAATGAGTTTGTCGCGATCGGACCACGCGGTCATTCGCGTTCCATCGGGATAGAAATAATGACAGGCTGCCTCAACCTTATGGTAAGCAAAATATTCAGTGGGTTCTTTCCCGGCCAGTTCAAATAGTTCCGTCACAAGGTGAGGCAAGGTAAATAGAGAAGGCCCAGCATCAAAACGATACTTTCCCAGTTCAAGCTGCGACAACTTCCCTCCGGGGTATGAATTCTTTTCCAGAACAACACATTCATAGCCTTTTAAGGCAAGCCTTATACTACTTGCGATACCTGCAATTCCGGAGCCAATGACAACCGCTTTCATTGTTGATTTCGAACAGGCTGAAAGCTATAAAGTTTAGGATTAAGTATTGATATCTCAGCAGTATAATAAAACTACCTTTGCAAAAAATTTGAAATGCCATATTTTGACCTCATACAGATCGGATCAGCAAGCATGGTTCTGTTTGCCGTAATTGATATCGTAGGGAGCATCCCGATCGTGATAGAACTTCGCCAAAGAGTTGGCCATATTCAGTCAGAAAAAGCCAGTATTGCGGCTGGAGTTCTGATGATCATATTTCTGTTTGTTGGGGAAAGTATTCTCAACCTGATCGGGGTCGACGTAAGCTCCTTTGCTATAGCAGGTTCACTGATCATTTTCTTCCTTGCACTGGAATTAATTCTTGGAATTCAGATCTATAAGGATGAAATGCCACAAACTGCATCAATCATGCCCCTGGCCTTTCCTTTGATCGCCGGTGCAGGAACCCTGACCTCAATTCTGTCGCTCCGCGCAGAATATGAAGTGCAGAATATTATCGTTGCCATTGTGATCAACATTCTGTTCGTCTACTTTGTGCTCAAAACCTCTAAAAGGATAGAAAACGTGTTGGGCGCCTCAGGAATAGCGGTGATTCGAAAGGTTTTCGGCGTGGTATTGCTCTCGATAGCCATAAAGCTATTCAAGACAAATCTGGGTATTGGGCTCTGATCAAAGAGTACGCATGTGCTCTTTCAGGGCTTCCTTATAGGTTCCGCTCACAGGAATTTCGTGCTCACCGATAAAAGCAATGTTCTTTTCAACCTTTTCGATCTTTTTCAGATTGATGATAAAGGACTTGTGTACACGCATGAAAAGGTCATTGGGTAGCTTGGCATCAAAGGCCTTCATTGTGCTTAGCACAGTATATTTCTTTTCATCTGTGATGAGGCGAACATAATCTCCCAGTGCCTCAACATAAAGCAAGTCACCAAGATTGATCTTGACCATCTTAGAGTCACTCTTCACAAAGAAATCAAGCCCTGAGCTTTGCTCAGATTCAAAAATCTCATGGATGCGCTTTGCTTTTTCAGCAGCCTTTAAAAAGCGCTCGTAACTAACCGGTTTTGTTACATAATCTGTCACGTCGTATTCAAAAGCCTCAAGGGCATATTGTTTTTGACTGGTAACAAATATGATCTGAGGAACTTCAGGGAAACGTTGAATAAATTCCAATCCCGTCATTTCAGGCATTTCTATGTCCAAAAAGATGAGGTCAACTGCCTTATTGTTGATCGCAGAGCGCGCATCAATGGCGTTGGAGTATTTTCCAACGAGTTCAAGGAAGTCAGTTTGATCAATGCACTTTTCCAGAACCTTTCTGGATATCGCGTCATCATCAACTATAATGCAGTTTAGAGGCATATGCTGCTGGTATTGGACGATAAAAGTAAGAATTCCTGCAAGTTTTGTTAGAATACTTTTATCCCTTCTTTATTTATTTGGTCGAAATCGCGGGGTCTTTATTGAACAAACAATACTTTTGCCACCAAATTTTAAAAGCATGAGAAAGCTTACATTTCTTTTGACCACATTCTCATTTCTATTTTCAACTGCTTCATACTCACAGGAAGATAGTACGGCAGCAGAGGGCCCATGGAAAACTGGAGGAGTAGGTAATATTAACTTCAACCAGGTGTCCCTTACTAACTGGGCAGGTGGGGGTGAGAGCTCTATTTCCGGTGGGGCATTTTTGAACCTCTTTGCCAAATACAAAAAGGATAAGACAAATTGGGATAACACATTGGATCTGGCCTTTGGACTCATTCAACAGATCAATGGTCCTGTTGTAAAGAGTGACGACCGTATCGAATTTAACTCGAAGTATGGACATCAGGCCACGAAAAAGTGGTTCTATAGTGGTTTACTTTCATTTCGAACTCAATTTGCTCCTGGACTTGATGATCCTTCTGCAGCAAACCCTGTAACCATTTCTGATTTTTTATCACCTGCTTATGTGATGGCATCAATTGGTATGGATTATAAACCAAATGACAACTTCACAGCGCTTATTTCACCTGCAACAAACAAAACCACGATCGTGATGAATCAAACGCTTGCTGATGCGGGAGCTTTTGGTGTGAAGGGAGCAGAATTTGATGATATGGGTAATTTGATCACTGCTGGTCGAAACATTCGTTATGAGATCGGAGCATATATCAAGGCCGCATGGAACAAAGACATTTTCGAAAATGTGAACTTCCAAACAAAGATCGATCTCTTCTCCAATTACCTCAACAATCCGGGTAACATTGATATCAACTGGGAGAACCTGGTAGCTATGAAGGTGAACAAATGGCTTACAACGAGTTTAAGTACTCACCTTATCTACGATGATGATATAAAAGTGGGCGTGGACACAAAAAACGATGATATAGTTGATGCTCAAAGGGTTAGAACGCAGTTTAAGCAGGTTTTAGCCGCTGGGGTCTCCTACAAGTTCTAACAAAAAGCGGTAAAGTCTTTCGTTTGTCGAATTATTCACCTCACTTGAGATTATTTACAGACATTTATAACCTGTGATTCAGCGCATCTTATATCTAATAGTGTTAAGTCTTTTCACCTTTGTGGGAGGCGCTCAAAGTGTATTTACTTCTGTAGCTAATGGTGACTGGGATGACGCCTCCACATGGACTGTGGGTGCAGGTGCAGGTGGAATTGAGGGAATTACCTATCCAGGGCCCCAGGACTCAGTGTACATAAATGCTGGGGATACTGTATATCTTGACCTTACAAATAACGGAAACGACTATGAGTTTGAAGGCTACATGTATGTAGATTCAAATGCAGTATTTCGATGTGGAAGCGGAGCGGGAAATACCGATGGTTTTCAAATGGTCGATAATAGCTGGATTGACGTTTACGGCGACTTCTACATTGCCATTCAGGGAGAAGGTCCTGGAACAGTAGGACCAACAGAAAGAGATTTTGACATTGAGGATAACTCTGTTTTCAGGGTGTTCAATGGGGCATACCTCTACCTATCAGATGATTGGTTTGTTAGAGATGATGCCTTTGTGTTCATTGATAATAATATTTGCACCGAGGTAGATGATGATCTTCAAATTGAAGACAATGCCTTTCTCTGTGGAAATGGCGGAGCAAGTATTGGTCTAAGTGCAGCTGCAAACACCTTAACCTATGCAAATGGAGCTTCTTCAGCAAATATTTGTTCTGGTCTATCCGTTTATCGCGGTACAGGAAGTGCTTGCTCAGGCACTGGAACTCTGGTGCAGGCCGGAACAGGCCCCGCCGGACTAGCTCCTACTGGAGTAGCTGATTTTGCCTCAACCACAAAAAACAGTAGCATAAGCATTGATGTGCTCGACCTGGGAGATGATTTTGACATTGATGGAGACACCCTTGAGATCATCAGTTCAGGTTCAAATATTGGAGTATCTAATAACAGTACTACACAAGGGGGTACAATCAGTATCAACATCAATGGAACTGCAGCTAATTCATTGGATGATTTCATAAACTACACTCCTCCTGCAGGCTTCTTAGGAACAGATCTATTTTCCTACATCATCGAAGATGAGCAGTCACTTAGAGATACTGTTTCAGTGACTATTCTTGTTGTTGAATGCGGTACTTACATCGAATTGGTAGGATCAGGTGCGAACGGAGTAGCTATCACGACACTTAATTTTAGTGACACCACTGAGATAGACTCAATAGTTATGGAGTCTATCTACAAAGGAACAGCACCGGCGAGTATCACTTTCGCCTCAGGAACACAGAACATCGTAAACTCGACAGCCATCGCAGCCGTCAATGGTGGGGGAGGATATTTCCGAACCACAATGAATGCAGCTTCAAGCATTTCGGCAACCACAACCAATACCACAACTACTCAGGCGCTTGTGGCTTATGTTTACAGAAATGGAACGAGTCGTGAGTTGAATTCAGTTCGCGACAGAGTAGTAACGGCACTGCACTTAACAAACCTTAGTCGAACCATTAATATTCCCACAGGATCAACAGTGCGAAACATTCTCATTGAAGTGCCTATTGCAGAGCTGAACAATGACAACCGAACCGCCCTTGTTGAAATAGAATACGGCAATGTCAAAAGATCCCTTGAGGTTAAGGAAGGTGATCTGGGGGCTTCTTTAAAGTTGTTTACAGTTGTGCTAGAAGATGTGCCTGGAAGTGTTTCTCAGCTCACACTTACTGTGTAACTTCCAGAACTGGTGGAGCGGGAGATTCATTTATCGTTGGTGGGATCAATGTCCAGGTTCAATGCGGAGGTAACCCTCCCGAGGCTGAGGATGTTTTTGAAACAACTACTGTTAATGTTGCAAAGTCGATCAATGTACTGTCCAATACCATTGATCTGGATGGTAATATCGATACTACGACCTTAACCAACCTGGCGTACTTCCCCCTGAAAACGGTTCAATTGGAGCCTTCAACACTTCAGGTGAAGTGACCTACACCCCAGATGCAGGATTCACTGGAGTAGATCAGTTCCAGTTTAAGGTCTGCGATAAAACTGGAATTTGTGACATTGCCACCGTCTATGTGGTGGTTACCTGCGCCAGCGGGAATTTTGCTGAAGGAGCTGACTTTTATAACCTGGATGTCGGAGGAACGAAAGAAGGTGGGTTGACCTGGGCGGACTTTAATAATGATGGATTCCTGGATGTCCTGGTGAACACTACAGATGGAGGCATCGACTCGAGAATGATCTTCTCAAAACAACAGGGAAGCTTAACCTTTGAAGATGTGACCACCACCCATGCCGATGGTTTAACAAACAATACGCTTGGAAGAACTGCTCTCGCAGGAGATCTAAATAATGATGGATATATTGATTTCGTTAGAAACACCTTTAGTCGGATAGAGGTCTTTTATAACAAAGGTCCGAACGCCAATCCGGCATACAGCTTTGGAGATGCAGATCAGGATCCCAATATTGTTATAACAGCTATTGCTGGTGGGATGAACGTTGAAGGAATGACCTTGTCAGACTGGAATCAGGATGGCTGGTTAGATCTTGTTTTCGACTACGATAATAATGGATCAGAAGTGTTTGAGAATGACAAAGACGGAACATTCACTTTGCAAACACCTGGAACTGGGGCTGGTCAAACGGGCTTTCCAGCTTCATTGGGAGATAATGGTGATTATGCTGCAACTGCTGACTGGGACAACGATGGATTCGTAGATGTTATTTTCAGAAAAGATGCTACCGATGCAAACGGGGTTGATCTGTGGAATTTTAATGAGTCTACTGGCAGATTTACTGCCGTTACCAGTCCAAATATCCAAGCAGCAGGCGGAAATAAAGGTGCAGTGACCTTTTGCGATCTGGATAATGATGCAGACCTCGACTTCATTTGGACAGATGGAGCAGGAAATGATAATAAGATCTACACGAACTCAGGCGGAACCTTTACCTTAAATTCTACTCTTTTAGTTTCGGGAAGTATTGATGAGTGTGATTGCGCTGATGTGGATAACGATGGTGATCTCGATATTTTTCTGGGAGACAATAGTGGAACTAGCTACCTCTACATTAACAATGGTTCATTGAGTTTCACACAAACAAATGGGTGCCTGAATCCAGCAGCAAATGCAGAAGCTGCAGAATTCGTTGACTTTGACAAAGATGGAGATATGGATCTCTACATCAATATTGCGGGAGGGGGTAATCAGCTTTGGGTAAATGCTCAGAATGATGAGAACTATCTTTTTGTAGAGCCTAGGATCAAACTACCGAATGGACGTTGGCGCTCAGCTTTGGGAGCAAACGTATTACTTACCAACTGCGATGATGATACACTCCTGCTCCAAGAAGTCAGCGGAGGAAGGGGACATGGCTCACAAAAGCCAGGGGTGATTCATTTTGGCCTGGGAACGGATGGTCCAGATGAAGCATATACTGCCATTGTCTATTTCCCTGATTCATCGGGAACAAGAGATACAGTATCAGTGAACTTTGTCCCCTCTCAATATGATGGCCAAAAACTGATCGTTTATCAATCAAGTCCCGATAATGAAAATTGTGCTGATCTCGACGGAGATGGAGTTATCGACATTGCGGATATTGATACCGATGGAGATGGAATATTGAATGATGATGAAACTCCTCTGGGTAATGTGAGCCCATATGTAGATTCAGATTTTGATGGTACATACGATTATTTGGATGAAGACTTTACTGGCTGTGGCACATTCACAAATGGTGTTTGCTCCAATTTTGATTCAGATGGAGATGGTGTAGCCGATTTCCTTGACCTTGATAGCGATAATGATGGGTTGACTGATGTGAGAGAAGCAGGAGGAATTGATTCCAATGGCGATGGAATTATTGACAATAACAACACCGATACGGATGGTGATGGTTATCCAAACTCTGTAGACTCTGATAATGGTGGTACTGCCTTATCAGATTCAGACTCTGACGGGGATGGTGTACCCAACCGATCTGATGCTGATAGTGATGCGGATGGTATACCTGATCTAATCGAAGTTCAAACCACTGCAGCATATTCAGGACTCTCAGGTTCAGACACAGATGGCGATGGAATTGATGATCGCTTTGATGTGGATTGCAGTCCATGTGGAGGAGTGACAGGATCAAGCATTACACCAACAAATACGGATGGTACCGACGAACCTGATTACCTGGATGATGATAGTGATAACGATGGAATTTCAGATAATGTAGAGGCATATGATGACGATTATAACGATGTAGTAGATGTTGCCGCTTCGGGAATCGACTCAGATGCTGACGGAATAGATGATTCTTACGATGACGATGGAGCAAGCGCGACCAACGGCGCCGGACCTGGAAACAACCAAACGCCTGCTTCGTTCCTTGACACACGTCCGTCTACCACCGAAAAGAACTGGAGAGAAGCGCGTTTACCAGTTCGATCTGGTCTGGGCTCTTTCACTGTAACTAGTTCTTGTCCAACGATTTCTGGAACGGATTGGATCGATGTGGACGATGGATCTGGTAATATTGTGTTCTCGATAAATCCTAATGGAAATAACCTGGGGTCCCTATGCTGGGGCGTCAATATCTTATCTGGAGTACCAGCAGTCCGAATAGATACCAATGGAGGTTATGGGGAGTATATCTTAAATCGTAATTTCTATCTAGACCCTACGAGTGATCCATCGAGCTCAGTTGACCTTCGTTTTTATTCACTAACCTCAGAAATTAACGACCTTCGAACTGCTGCTAACAACGATGGCTTTAATGTAGGTACTTTCCAGTCTTTCATTGATGACTCATTGAATATCACACAATCAGAGCCGACTCCGTTGAACCTTGATGTTACAGATAATGGGGCCGTTAGTGCCAGTTTGAAGAACCCAAGCAATCAGGAATATACTGCTTCAGGATATGGCATTAATATCAGTTCTGATGATTTGGGTGAATTTGTACCATTCTTTACACCAAGACTTCCAAATGTTGCTTTACCACTAAACCTATTGAGTTTTGAGGTCAAAAAGCAAGATCAGGAAGTTGATCTGCATTGGATTGCAATAAGCTCTACATCTATAGAGCTGTATCAGATAGAGAGATCTCAGAATCTCATTGATTGGATGCAAGTCGGGATTAAAAAAGCCGTCGGACTAAGAGGTGAAAGATCAAGCTATAAGTTTACTGATGAACATCCAATTAGGGGTACGAGCTACTATCGTTTAAAGGCGGTCGATATCAATGGAGACTTTGAATATTCCGGAGTTAGACAGGTTAGCTTCGATTCGCCTGAAGAAAGTCAAACATTGCTGATATATCCCAATCCGACCAATGGAAGCTTCCAGATCCACGGCTTGCCAAATTCAGTACATGATCTTAAGATAATTGACATGCAAGGGAAGCTGGTTTATTCAGATTTGGGAAGGAATAAGACCAGCTTTAACGGCCTTATTGATCTTGCCCCAGGGGTTTATCAAGTGCAGATTATTGGCTCAGTATTGCATAGTTTACCTCTAATTGTTCGATAAGCCTGCTCGGGTAATCAAAAGTTAGCTGTTCAAAAGTAGAGTGCCACCTAAAGGGTATGTGCTTGCATTATGCAAATCTTTGGGCATGCTTTTGAGAAACTTTGTCATTTTACTCCTTATTGGTCTTGTGTCATGTGTCCCGGCCAGAAAGGTTGAAGAACTTCAATCAAAAATGGATAAGTGTGACGAAGAGCGTACACGACTGGCAGAAGCAGCACAAGATTTCGAGACCCAACTCAAGGAAGCCAATGTTGAGCTAAAGGACCTCAGAAAATCCGTTAAACAGCTTAAAGAAGACACAACAGCTTTGGGGAAGTCCTTCAAGCGCCTTGAACGCCAATACGACAAGCTCAATGCGGTGAATAATGATCTTCTTTCGAAGCAAAGAAGAAGCATGGAATCGAGCGAAGCGGAAAACCGTCAACTCATGAAGGAGTTGATGATCGCTCAGGAAGAACTTCAAGTGAAGGAAGATATGCTTAGACAACTTGAAAGAGATCTTCAAGCCAAAAAGGAAAGTCTGGATCAACTGGAAAGTGAGCTAGAAGCAAGAGAAAAGAAAGTACGGGAACTTCAGGCATTGATTGATGAAAAAGACCGCGCAGTTCGGGAACTGAAAGACAGGATCACACAAGCCCTGCTCGGCTTTAAAGACAAAGGTCTTACCGTAGAAACAAAAAATGGCCGAATTCAGGTATCGATGGAGGCAAAATTACTTTTCCCAAGTGGGTCAACTTTGATTAACCCCGACGGAAAAAAAGCGCTCATCGATCTTGCCAAAGTACTTCAGGATCAGGAAGACCTTACCATATTGGTTGAAGGACATACAGATACGGATGCCTTTAGAGGAAGAGGCGAAATTTCGGATAACTGGGATCTGAGTGTGATGAGAGCCACCTCTGTGGTGAAGATCATGCTTCAGAATTCAAGTTTGGATCCAATGATGTTAACAGCCGCAGGGCGGGGTGAGTTTGTACCAGTTGATAGTGCAGATACTCCTGAGGCTAAAGCAAAGAACAGAAGGATAGAAATTATCCTTTCTCCAAATCTCGATCGATTGTTTGAGATCTTGGATAACTAAGAACTTTCATACCCCTGAAAGATTCCTCCTAGTTTTTGTAGTTGTGATAAAAGGCGGCGCTTGCCGCCTTTTTCTTTTGGAATGATTTTATGCACTGAGCCCAGAAGCATTTGAAATAAATTTGAGGCATGCAATATCGCTGGAAATTCAAAGAAAGCCCTGCAAGGGCAGAGGTGCTTGCACTCAGTCGTGCATTGGGTGTTGATCCCATCACCTCTTCTCTGTTGATCCAGCGTGAGATCAAAAGCTTCAATGAGGCCAGAGATTTCTTTCGACCGAAGCTAGGCGATCTCCATCCTCCATTTGACATGAAGGACATGCAAAAGGCCGTAGACCGGCTTCAACAGGCTCTGGAAGAAGATCATGGCATCATGGTATTCGGAGATTACGATGTGGATGGCACCACATCGGTAGCTCTTCTCGTTTCCTTCCTGCAAAACATTGCCTATGAAAAGCATGACTTTTATATCCCCGATCGCTACAAGGAAGGCTATGGATTGAGCAAGGATGGGATAGATGAGGCCGTTCAGAAAGGCTATCGCCTGATGGTTTGCCTCGATTGTGGGATCAAGGCGGTAGAGTTAGTTGATTATGCCAACGAACAGGGACTCGATATCATCATTTGTGATCATCACCGTCCGGGAGACCAGCTTCCAAATGCGGCAGCGATACTCGACCCAAAGCAAGATGACTGCAATTATCCCTACAAGGAACTCAGCGGATGTGGCATTGGATTTAAGCTGATCCAGGCATGGAGTGAGTATACAGAAAGCTCAATAGATCTTGAATCATACCTGGATCTTTGTGCCATTAGTATAGCTTGTGATATCGTTCCTATGGATGGGGAGAACAGGGTATTGAGTTACTATGGCCTAAGGCGTATCAATCTGGAGCCGCGACCAGGAGTGAAAGCCATCTTTGAAAGGACAGGTAAGCTCAGCGAAGTTGAAAATGATAATCTGGTCTTCATCATCGGGCCGCGAATAAATGCCGCAGGAAGAATTCGACACGCTTCTGAAGCCGCAAAGCTGCTACTGAGCACCGATGAGGTCGAACTAAATGACCTGGTCGACAAGATTGAAGAATACAATAATGAGCGAAGGACCAAAGACAAGGATACCACAGAACATGCCCTTCAGATGATCAGTGAGGATGAATTTCTCAGCCAGTCTGAATCTACGGTACTATATCATCATACCTGGCACAAGGGTGTAGTGGGCATTGTGGCCTCGCGACTGATTGAAAAGTACTACCGCCCCACTATCGTCTTAACGGAATCAGAAGGAAAGTTGAGCGGCTCAGCGCGTTCGGTTCACGACTTTGACGTTTATGAGGCTATAGATGCCTGTAGCGAGGAGCTCATTCAGTTTGGAGGTCACAAATATGCAGCAGGGCTTACGATGGATCTCGACCGCTTTGAACGCTTTAAAGAACGCTTTGAACAGGAGGTCAGCAAACGGATCAGAAAAGACCAAAAGATACCTGAGCTATTGATCGACCTGGAACTGAAGCTATCAGACATCAATTTAAGGCTATATCGACGCATTCGACAAATGGCACCATTTGGTCCGGCCAACATGAAACCACTTTTTATGACCAAAGTATTGAAAGAGGCGGGAAGTAAAAAAGTGGGAAGTGATAAGACCCATCTTAAAACAACACTCAAAGATCCCGATGGTGCTTTGATCAAAGGAATCGCTTTTGGAATGGCGGATAAACTGGAGCTTTTGAACACTGGAGAAGCTGTGGATGTTGTGTACACACTTGAGCTAAACGAGTGGAGAGGAAGGCAAAACGTGGAAATGATGATCAAGGATATTCGCCCGCATTCTTGAGTCATTTGAAGCACTATCTTTGCCGACCTTTAAAAGGACATAAATTACAATGAGTCAGCAACTTTCAGAACAGGAATCGGTACGTAGACAAGCACTGGCGGAAATGAGAAGATTAGGCATCGAGCCTTATCCCGCCGCAATGTATGAGGTCACAGCAATGGCCAATGAGGTGAAAGAGGGCTTTAAGCAAGAAGGTGATTTTGCTGAAGTGAGCCTGGCGGGACGTATCATGAGTCGCCGTATCATGGGTAAAGCCAGCTTTGCCGAGCTGATGGATTCAAGTGGACGGATTCAGGTGTATGTCAGCAGAGACGATATCTGTGAAGGGGAAGACAAAACACTATACAATACTGTATTCAAGCGCTTACTTGATATTGGAGACTTTATTGGAGTGAAAGGCTTTGCTTTTAAAACAAAAGTTGGTGAGACAACTATTCATGTCACTGAGTTGACAGTGCTTTCGAAGTCGATCCGGCCCTTACCCATTGTTAAAACCGATGCCGACGGGAAGGTACATGATGCTTTCAGCGATCCCGAGCTGCGATATCGTCAGCGTTATGTGGACCTGGTTGTGAACGAAGGAGTGAAGGACACTTTCATGAAACGCAATAAGATCTTCAGTACCATGAGGGACTTCTTTAATGGTAAGGGCTACATGGAAGTCGAGACTCCTATTCTACAACCTATTCCTGGTGGGGCTGCGGCGCGTCCATTTGTGACGCACCACAACGCGCTAGATATGCCACTTTATTTGCGAATTGCAAATGAGCTGTACTTGAAGCGATTGATCGTTGGAGGCTTTGAAGGAGTGTATGAATTTGCCAAAGACTTCCGCAACGAGGGAATGGATCGTACCCACAATCCTGAGTTCACCGTTATGGAGATCTATGTTGCCTATAAGGATTATCACTGGATGATGGACTTCACCGAGGAGATGATCGAGAAGGTGGCTATGGCTGTCAATGGATCAACGGATATCACCTTCAACGGGAAAGAAATTAGCTTAAAGCCACCATTCAAAAGAATATCGATGGCTGATGCCATCAAAGAACATACGGACTTCGACATCAACGGCAAGTCGGAAAATGACATTCGTGCTTTCTGTTTGGATCAGGGAGTAGAAGTGGATGAAAGCATGGGTAAAGGAAAGCTCATCGACGAACTATTTGGTGAGAAGTGTGAAGAGCACTATGTGCAGCCAACCTTCATTACCGACTACCCTGTTGAGATGTCGCCGCTTTGCAAAAAACACCGGGATAACCCAGAACTCACTGAACGTTTTGAGCTGATCATCAATGGAACGGAGTACGCCAATGCCTATTCAGAGTTGAATGATCCAATTGACCAGTTAGAACGCTTCCAGGATCAGTTGAAATTGAGCGAAAAAGGAGACGATGAAGCCATGTTCATTGATATGGACTTTGTACGCGCCTTGGAATACGGAATGCCACCTACTTCGGGTATGGGTATTGGCATCGATCGTTTGGCCATGCTATTGACCGACAACACCAGTATTCAGGAAGTACTGTTCTTTCCGCAGATGCGACCTGAGAAATCGCAGATTTCTCAGGAGCCTCAAGCTTCAAGCGACAAGCATCAAGCCGATTTGAGCGAAAACGAAGCGCTCGTCATGAAGAGTTTAACCGAGGAGGGTCCAATGGATTTGGGTGAGGTGAAGGAAGCCGTTGGACTCAGCAACAAACAATGGGATAAGAGCCTCAAGAGCCTTCGTCAGAAAGAGCTGATCACCATTACTAAAAGCGATGAGGGTTTATTCGTTGAGAAGCTTTAACTCTGAATTTTATTGAGGCTTTGCTTACCTTTCCTTAAAGAGTAGAATGATCAGTTGATTATAAGCTTGCCTCCACGGCTTTGAGCTTCACGATTTTAGGCCATTCGAGACACCATTAAAAGGCTTCTCCGATAAAGAAGTAGAAACCTGACCCTTCGGATGTGAAGGCGATATCAAAACGGGTATAAACGTCTTTTTTCGGGAATATTAGGAATCGTGGACCCAAGCCAGCGGTCCAACGAATCTTATTGACTTGGAAGCCCGCAAAATTGGGTGCAACCTGCCCTGCTGAAGCAAAGGCCGAAAAACCCCAGCGCTTTGCAAAAGGCAGGGGCAACATCCTAAACTCAGTTTGCCCAGCAATGAGATTTTTGTCGCGATACCTGCCTAAGTAATAACCCCTCATCAGGCGTTCTCCGCCCATAAGCGCCAATTGATTGAAAGGAACTGTACCATCTGTGAATTGTCCGTAAAGCTGGAACGCCAGAACATTTCGTTCACCCACGGGGCGAAAAAATCGCAGATCTGCAAAAAGAGAATTGAATGAAAATGTACTTCCCCATTGAGGTTGACTACTTAACCAGGCGAGTTCGGCAAATAATCCATCACGCACGTTGAGTAAATTATGCCTGTTGTCGTATAATATACCCCAACCGAGCGATAGGTCAAAAAAACCATTTCGTCCGATTGGATAATTAAAGGTTTCGGGTTCTTCAATATCGAAGCTAACATTCTGCATGAGTTCAAGATCAACCTCTGGTCCAGTGTAAAGAGAAGGCAGAAGTTTTATCAATGCTCGCTCCCTAAAGCGAAATTCAGAGGCTGAAATATTTGCGGATACCTTAGGAGCAGTGGATGGACCAATGCCGTAATAGGCAAGGGGAAAGGTTTGGTATTTTATGAGTCCTAAGAAGAAGAACTGATCGCGATTGGTGTAGATCGCATGATCTATAAAACCCCCAAACTGTTTTTCGAGAGTTCCAAAGGCAAAGGAGGAAACTTCAGAGAGGCGGTTGGCTGTATCACGTTTGGCACGATAAAGAAGAACTGAACTAAACCCAAATTCGAAATTTGTTTCAGGGGCGTAAGCCAAAGTTGGATATGTAATGAACTTAGGTTTGGCGGCTGGGGTGGTGTCTTGAAGTATGGACTGCAAATAGCGTTTCACAATCGACTGACTGACTGAGTGGAATGAGAGCCCACAAAGAAATAGAGCAAGGCAAGTTGTTCGCAGCAATTGAATCATCTATTCATAAAATCGGGCGAAGGTAAATAGAGCATAGCTATTGTTTTATGGCTTGTATTTCAATTTTCTGCACAAAGGTCCGGTTTGAGCAACAAGCCATGGGATAAGTCCATTAAAGGCCTATCGAAGTATGGAATTACCAGGGTTAGCAAAGACGATTCTGGTTTGTGGGTTGAGCATCTGTTAATGAATGATTGAAATTGTAGAAGGCTAAATGTAAAGATTGAACTTTGGCCCTTGAAATTTTGCAAATTGACTTCCGGCGCAGCCACAAGAGCAACAGAAAAGGGAAATGGATTAAAAACTCTCAAAAAAAGAACTTAACTTTCGGTTCAAATTAGCCCTTATGTTGCGATTTTATCTGGGAATTGCCCTCTTTACAAGCCTTTCGTTTCAATCATTTGCCCAAAACATTCCTTTTCACGAAGACACGGGTCTCGCCATAGGTGTTAAGCCAACCGAAGTCAGCACTGTAGATTTGGATTATGGAGACATTGATGGGGATGGTGACTATGACCTCATCGTGGTGCACATCGCGGGAGAAGCGGAACAAATAGAATTCTACATCAATTCAGGTGATCACAACTTCCGTTATAACAACGGAATTGAGATCGAAAAGGCCAGGTCGACAGCCGTTAAACTGGGTGATCTAGACAATGATGGTGACCTTGATGTGGTGGTTGCGCGCTTTTCGGGGAAGAACCGCATCTATTACAATCAGGGAGATTTGGTTTTTAAGAACAAAGGGGGAACATTCGGACATACCAAACACACGATCCATGATCTGCACATCGCTGATATGGACCACGATGGCCATAACGATATCGTGGTGGCTTACCACAAAGGACGCAATGAGATATGGTTGAATGACGGGTCTGGAAAATACCGACATGCCCACCATTTTGGCGCTCATTACAACACTTCATATCATATTGAAGTTGCCGACTTTAATCAGGACGGCTTTAACGATATCGTTGAAGTGAACTCTAAAGGCCAGAAGAATTTTCTGTACTTGAGCAAGGGAGCCAAGCTCCATTATCGCGTTGTTTCTTTCGGACATTCAAATCTCGATAGTCGAGCAGTAGCAGTAGGCGACATGGATGATGATGGAAATATGGATATCATGATCGGGAATTATGGAGCACACAATCAACTCTTCCATATGACCAATAAAGGAGAGTTTAGAGATACAGTGCTCTTTGGTGCTTCCAAAGAAAAAACGCCCGACCTCTTTGTTGTGGACATGAATAACGATGGGAAAAAAGACATCCTCTGCGCACACATGGGCAAACCAAACTCCATTTTCATCGCCACAGATGACCCGAAAAAGTTTAACCGCCAGAATATGAACGAACATATCTTTAATACAAGCTCGATTGTAGGGCTCGACCTAAATCAGGATGGACTCATTGACATAGCAGAGACCAACATGAATCACAAGAACGTATACTACACCCAGGATTCGATTCCATCAGATAGCGCTATTGTCCCTTCAGTACCTGTTGGGAAGTGATTGTAGGTCTTTAAAGCCAAAGTATGCCTGGGTGGTGCAACAGGAGTATATTTTCTGCTAATAGCATTCAACATTATTTTAAGCTGCATAACGAGTAGAGAAAAACACCAAAAAGAAAAAGCCACCCCCAAAATGGAAGCGGCCTTTCTAAATCAGAATTATGAAAAGTCTATTTCTTAAGCACTTTTTGAGCTTCACCTTCAGCATTTATAATGAAGTAAGTTCCGCTCTCCAACTGACTAAGATTAATTTGATTTGTGTTTTCAAGTTCTTTGATTACACGTCCTTGGATGTCCAAGACCTTAAAATCTGAGATCAAATTGCTTCTCAAGGTTCCATTCGTTGGATTTGGGAAGATGATCCAAGAACTTGATTCATTTGATTCTACGCTAGAAACCAATCCAGAGAGTTCGAATGCAGAAACAGTTCCACTCACTTCATTAGCTGTGATGATGTAGAACTTGCCGTCAGGACTGTTGCTGCTTGAAACGAATTTGATGTCTTCCACACCTAAGTCACCAGCATTGGCATCGTCAGCTGCTACAGCCCAATTTCTATTGTTTACGAAATCGAGTAGAACAGGAGCCGTTGGATCAGTGATGTCGTATACCATAATTCCTCCGTGCCGCTCTAAACCTATAAAAGCATAGAACGAACCATTAACTTCAGCAATTTCAACTGCCTCAGGTTCTGGACCTTTATCATCAGATCGGTTATCGAATGAATCGTTATCGTCGTTTGTTGAGTTGAAGTGATCTGGATCGTCTTTGGCTATTCGTTGCTCAAAATCATCACCTGAATCGAATACAAGGTTTCCATTGATATTCCAAATCGAAAAAGAACGTGCTCCATACGTGTAAATTTCGTCGTAATCACCGTCTCCATCCGTATCACCCATAGAAGTAGTTACTTTGATACGTCCGCCATTTTCATCTAATTGCAATGTGGCCGCATTCGGGAAAGCAGTAGGATCCAAGGTTAAATCCTTTAGTCGCTCTTCTTCTGAGTAAGCATCATAATCCCTTGAATCTCCTTCGTTTGCCGTAACAATATAGGCAGTACCATTCACAGTATAGGACTTAGCAGCATCTGGAAGATAAAGCCCACGGAAAGGGTAATTCGAAATGTTAATGGTATCATCGCGGTTAGAAGCATCTATTCCGTTACCGGCAAGAGAGTGGTCTTTAAACCCCATAGGCATCAAAGATGTAATGCTACCATTGGCTATGTCAAGCTTTGCAATGGCATTATTCTCCTGACAAATAACATAAGCCTCTTGAGAATTTGCATTTACAGCGACATATTCAGGTTCTATGTTATTAGCATCACTCCATGTTCCCCAAACTTTAAGTTCGTCAATCTGCCATAATGTTGCTGCGGAAGGGGTTGAACGATATAAAAAGGCAAGTCGAACATGTTGTTCACCAATATATGCTGAAAGATCTATAGGACCCGACATGGTATCGGCATAACCACCAGTTGACCAATCAACCTGGGAAGTCAGTGTGTCGAAATTAGCTGTAGTAGGGTCCCAGATCTCTTGAGATGTTACGAGTAGATCTAAAGATCCGCCCGAGAAGTTTTTTGCGTTTTGAAATTCGAAGTAAGCTGCCTCAAAATCTCTCAAATCAAAAGCTTTTGAATAGAGCCAGTCGATGCTGTTGGTATCAGCTCTGAAACCATTTACCTCAATAAATTGATCTCCTCTAAAGTCATCATATCTCCAGTCTTCATCACTTAAGACAGACTGAGTAGACCAAGTTCCGAATTGTAAGCTTGTATCTTGAAGGTCGTTATATTCCAATTCAGCTTGTTCAGGCCCAAAGATTCGAACTCCAGTTGGAATTGTGACCCCGTCAAAACTTAGGTCAGTTACATCAGCTTGTGTTAAGCTAGATACGCCTCCGCTAATGTCGATCATACTGATGGAGCCTTTAGCATCAATGAGGTATTCATCATCTGGTTCTGCCTCACAAGCAACGATAATATAGTTCCCATCAGGGGTGAACGTAATCATGTCGGGAAGTACTCCTACTTCAACATCTGAGATATAAGATCCAAGGGTATCGAAAAACACGACATAACCGGGATCAGCAGTACCTCTTGCTTCTACAGCAACAGCTACAATTCCATTTAAAACTGCGACAGAGTTTACGCCTGCTCCATATGGATTTAAGTCAATGGAACCGATAGAAGTGATGTTGGTAGGATCAGAAAAATCGAGGATACCAACAGAATTGTTATCAGCATTGCTATGAAAAATTCGATGTGATACAGCGTCATAAGCAATAATTTCGGCTGCTCCCTCGTCAAAAATGCCAGTGGAATATGTGCTCACATGAGTAATTCCAAATTGGGAAAATGCTGTTACACAGAATGATATAGCGAAAATGGTTAAGTAAAGTTTTTTCATTTTAATATGATATTGTTTATGTCCGCGAAAATCATATTCGTTTATTTCCTCAAGAATACCTCAGGGTTATCTTTACTTAAAGGGTTTGCAAAGGATGTTTAAGAGAATTGCTAAGTGAGTAATAAGCAGCTACAGCTATGAAGGCACTATTGATTTAAGAATGTTTTCGAATTTTAACTCAAGCGAAAATTCCATCCACCGCGCTACTCGGGTGAATTAGATTTACTTCACAGAGATGATAAGTAAAACTGCAATTAACATCATGATCAAAAGCTCAATGATATCCTCTTCAGATCCGTTGTTTACCAGGATGCCCCAGATAAAGCTAAAGACCGAAAAAACCCGCCATAACGTGTAAGGGATAACAAGTGCGCTCAGCAAGCTGGTCACAATAGCGGTGATGAGATATGAGGCTTTAGAGCTCATTTGTGCAGATCAATTGATTTTCTGAGAAAATATTTGCTTGGATCCAGCTTCAATTCGTGCTCAGATCTTGGCTTTATGTTCAAGCTTAAGTCAGCCTTGATGCCTGGAACAATAAATCGTCCTCTCCAGGATTCTTTTTCTTCGACATAAACCAGAGCTTTGATAATGACCTTATCAACCCAGTATTTTATATCGGGGTCATTGATCTTTGCCAAGTCCTCACTATACTCGGACTTTTAGAACCTAATAATTGAGTTCTTCAGGCCTTCTGCCTTCCAATTACCCAGAATTTTTTCTTTGGCTGAGTTCGACTTTAAGTAGATAAAACTAGGCGAATGAAATATGGCTTTGCCAGACAATAGTCACATTGCGAGCCAGAATAGATCGAATCTACTTTGTAAAATACCAAAAAACAGGAGTAGGCTCCCTTTCAGTCGACCTTTTAGAACTATTTGGCCATTTGCCTCGTTAATCATAGATATTTGCAGCATGAGAAATATTCTGATCGCCTCATTTTGTTTACTCGCACTTGCCTCCTGTAGAAAAAATCCGAGTTGTAGTGATGGATTGCTCAACGGCAGTGAGATCCGTATCGATTGTGGAGGAAGCTGCGAGCCATGTCCATCCTGCTTTGATGGTGTTCAGAATCAAGACGAAACTTCAGTTGATTGCGGAGGTACCTGTGAGGCTTGTCCTCCAGTTTGGGAAGCGATGAACCTTGGCGTGAATGTGCGCCTGAATGATGTGGCATTTTTTGATGAGCAAACAGGTATTGTGGTGGGGGATAATGGTACTCTACTCAGAACCTCCAATGGAGGGGATACATGGGAAAGCCTCACTCAAACGCAGGAAAACCTCTATGCGATCCATATTAGGGGCGACAAGGCTTTCGTATCGGGGCGCTCTGTGCTTTTGGTCGGAAATTCCCGAGGGGCAAGTTGGAGCTTAAAAAACGCACCGGTCAACCACTGGCGCGACATCTGGTTCATCGATGATCAAAACGGTGTGATGGTTGGAGATTCTCTTTGGGTGATACGCACCACCGACGGAGGAGACTCCTGGGAGAGTGAATTAAGAGACTTCTTTGATCCTACCCCGCTTGGAGCGGTATCATTCTTAAGTGATCAGGGAGGTAGTGCAGGAGGCGATAGCAGGCTCTTTATCACCTCTAATGGAGGTAGAAGCTGGTCGATGTCGAGCACCAATGCCGACAGTATTGGCGGGATAGGAAATATCACAGACCTGGTTATGCTAAACTCCAATCGAACCATAGCCGTTGCAGCCGAAGGGATGTTCATTTCAAACAATAATCTGGAATGGCTGAATAAGGGGTACTCAATTAGAAATGGGTCGCTCGATTACCTGCAGGATGAATGGCTTTATGCGGGTACCGACCCATCGGGGAGCGTTGCAGCTGTGATGAGTTCGGAAGATGGCGGTGTAAGCTGGATCGATGAGAACTTCCCCTCAGGGGCACCAGCGCAGTACGGGGCTGATATTGTAACTAATGAAGTGGCCTATATGGTAGGGGCTTCTGGATCTGCATTTAAGAGAACTCCTGCAGAGTAGGAATGACCCATTTCTTTAGATTTATTGAAAGACCTAACTTTGTCGGCCTTGTAAATTATGGCTGATCAACCAATTATTGGAATCGTAGGGGGTGGAAGCTGGGCTACAGCTATTGCCAAGATACTCACACAGAACGTGGATCACGTCTATTGGTGGATGAGAAATTCCGATTCGGCGACCTATTTCAGAAAGTATCAACGAAACCCCAAATACCTTCCTTCTATAAAGTTTGATAAGGAGAAAGCAACGGTGATGACCAACCTTGAAAAGGTCATTGAAAAGTGTGATGTCTTGTTCATGGTTCAGCCTTCGGCCTTTTTGTATGACATTTTTGAAGGGCTCAAGATCGAAGGGATGGAGAAGAAAATGATCGTGTCAGCGATCAAAGGGATCATCCCCGAATACAATGCCATTCCCGCACGATATTTTCACAAAAGCTTTGATGTTCCATACAGCAACATTGCGGTCATTGGAGGACCATGTCATGCAGAAGAAGTGGCGATGGAAAAGCTCTCATATCTGACCATTGGTTGCCAGGATGAAGGTAAGGCTGCAATGATCAGCGAGTGGATGGAATGCAGATTCATCAAAACCACAGTTTCAGAGGATATTTTCGGAATTGAACTAGGAGCCATACTCAAGAACGTGTATGCCATAGCTGCTGGGATCTATCACGGACTGGGTTATGGGGACAACTTTCAGGCTTTACTGATATCAAATGCAGTGCAGGAGATGGAACGTTTTGTTGGTAAGGTGAGCAGCGTTCCTCGAGATACCAAGATGAGTGCTTATCTAGGCGACCTTCTTGTTACTGCATATTCTCCTTTCAGCAGAAACCGAACCTTTGGGTCGATGGTGGGTAAAGGCTTTTCCGTAAGGTCTGCTCAGTTTGAGATGAATATGGTGGCCGAGGGATATTATGCTGCGAAAAGCGTCATGGAGATCAACAAGAAATTTAACGTGGAGATTCCCATTGTTGAAGCCGTATACAGAGTGCTGTATGATAAGATCTCTCCTGTGATCGAAATGAACTTACTTACTGAAGAGCTCCGATAAGCCTACTTCACCAACTTTGAAATAGCCTTGAATTGCTCGGTACCAGATACCCTGGCCAGCTCAAATAGGATCGACTCTGTTGTAGCTACCCGCACACCCTCTTGCTTCATTCGCTCGATAGCCTGAATTTTATCCTGCTCATAACGACTTGAAGTGGCATCCACAACAACGATGGCCTGATGGCCTGATTCCTGAAGGTCAATGGCTGTTTGCATTACACAAACGTGCGTTTCAATACCGCATAGAACCACATTACGCGTATAGTGCTCTTCGATCTTGATCATAAACTCGCCTTCTCCACAACAGGAGAAACTCATTTTCTCGATGCTTTCAAACTCATCCCAGAGCTCAGATATTTCCTCGATGGTATGACCAAGCCCTTTCACATACTGTTCTGTAACAATACTTCTCAAACCTAATTCCTGTGCCCCTCTGATCAGCGTGCGACACTTCTTCATCATTTTGGCATGCTCGTGAATGTGTGGGTATAATTTCTCTTGAATATCCACAACAACCAAACAGGTATCATCTTTAAGGAATCTCATATGTAGGCTTTTCCCAAAGTTAGGGCTTCGCTTTAAATAGACCAATAAAGAACTTGAAAATGAGCCTTAGTAGCCTAACATTTGCTCAGATTCGACTACACCAGACTCATTTGACATTAGGTGGTCTAGCATGGCACTTGCAACCTGACGTGCATGAACCGGCCTGTAGCGTTTGAATTTCCCAAGCATGACAGGGGTGAGGAGCTTCATAAAGGCCTCTCCGATCTTTTCACCGAGGCGAAACTCCTGCCGATCTCCAAGCAATAGTGAAGGCCTGTAAAGGAAGGTCTGATCAAACTCAAGCTTCCAAAGGTCTTCCTCTGTTTCTGCCTTTACGCGATTGTAAAAGAAAAAACTGCTTTTGCTGTTTCCCGTGGCAGAGACAAAATGAAAGCTTTTGCATCCTTGTGATTTAGCCCATTTGGCAAAGTTGATCACAAAGTCGTGGTCGACCTGATAAAAAGCATCCTTGGATCCGGCTTTTTTTATGGTAGTGCCCAAACAACAGAATGCCGCGTCCAAGCCTGAAAGTTCAAGGTCCAGATCTGAAAAATCAACCTGATGTGATCTTATTTTATTGTGCTCGGGAGCAGTCTTTCTTCCCAAAGTATGTATGAGTTTCACCTCTGAATGCGCTGCACTCAAGCTGAGCAGTTCACTACCCACAAGTCCGCTCCAACCGGCAATCGCGATCTTCATGAGTCTACAGTTTCAGGGTCTACCCAATCTCCGTGTTCTTTGATCAGATCGATGAGGGCATCAACGGCTTCTTCGGTGGGAATGGCTCTTTTGACCACCTCTTTTTCTTTATAAAGGGAGATCTTTCCGACGCCAGTTCCAACATAGCCATAATCTGCATCTGCCATTTCTCCTGGGCCATTTACAATGCAGCCCATGATGCCGATCTTAACGCCTTTAAGATGACTTGTGCGTTCTCTGATGCGTGCAGTGGTTTCTTGCAGGTCGAATAATGTTCTTCCACAAGAAGGACATGAGATATATTCTGTTTTGGAAATTCTTGTTCTTGTAGCCTGAAGTATGCCAAAGGCCAAATTATTGATCATCTGATCGGATCCGGAATTTTCGGCGGCGATGAAGATACCATCACCCAATCCATCGATGAGAAGTGCCCCAAGATCCGTACTTGCATAAAGCTGAAGCTTCTCCTCATCCATATCCTGATAAGCTCTGCCAATGATCACAGGAATATCACAATCCTGATTCAGCAATTCAACAAAGATCCTTCTTTGCTCAGCCACTCCGTGCTTGTTGTATGTATCTATGAGCAAAACAGCAGTAGTGTCAGCTTTCAGCTTTTGAATTAACTCCAGGTCAATATCTGATAAACAGGCATAAACAAAGTTGAGCTCCTTGTGCTTTTCGTTCTCCTCCAGGTACTGCTCTTTATTCAAGAATGGATAATGCCTTTCTTTATTCCGATTCCAGGCCTTATAGTTTTGTATGATACCCAGTGTTCCTGGGATCTCAAAATCGATGCTCTTGTCTCCTACAAAGACATAATCACAGGCCTGATCTCCCAAATTCCATTTATCGAGAGGCACAGAATAGCGATAACCGAGAGGAAAAAAACTTGCGGGACCTAGCTTCTCTTTCAAAGAATAATCTGCTATGACAACAGGCGCATTATGATCCCCAATATTCAATACGGATCGGGTTTTTCTTCTGTTGTACTCAAAAGGATCGATCGGATAATTTTCAATTTCCTGGATGGGGTCGTGGGGTCTGCGATCCTCTATCTTTTCGGCAAGTGCATAAGCAACCGGGCACTCGAATTCAGGCTCTTCAGTAAGAGAAACCCGAATGGTGTCTCCCAAACCATCTTCGAGTAAGGTGCCAATACCCACAGCCGACTTAATTCTACCATCTTCACCCTCCCCAGCTTCAGTTACGCCGAGGTGAAGCGGATAGTTCATTCCTTCCTCCTGCATTTGTTTTACAAGAAGTCGATAAGCCTGCACCATAACCTGAGTATTGCTGGCTTTCATGGAAAGAACAATATTGTGGAAGCCTTCATCTTCGCAGATGCGAAGGAACTCCATGGCAGATTCAACCATTCCTTTTGGAGTATCACCATATCTGCTTAAGATCCTATCAGACAATGAACCATGATTGGTCCCAATTCGCATGGCAGTGCCGTGTTCCTTACACAACTTGACTAATGGAGTAAACCTGTTGCGAATTCTTTCCAACTCCTTTTGATAACTCTCATCGTTGTACTCGATGGTCTTAAAGCGCTTGGAGTCGGCATAATTACCGGGATTAACACGCACCTTTTCAACGATCTTGGCTGCAATTTCTGCCGCATTTGGGGTGAAGTGGATGTCAGCACAAATGGGGGTATCATAACCTCTTGAGCGCAATTCATTTTTGATGTTTGCGAGATTTTCTGCCTCTCTTTTACTAGGAGCAGTGATACGTACCAATTCACAACCCGCTTCAATCATTCGAATGGATTGTTCAACTGTGGCCTGGGTATCCATGGTGTCGGTTGTGGTCATGGATTGAATTCGAATGGGATTGTCAGCCCCCATTTTTAGTCCGCCAATATTGACCTCACGTGTCTTGAAACGGCTGTATTTTGTAAGGCTGTTGCAGTAAGCCTTTAATTCAGAAACCTCGCTGGCATTCATATCAAACAAAAGTAAGGATAGACAATGGGAGAACCTGAAAACCAGTCAAATGTTTAGTCAATTCGATCATTTCTGTGTGAAAATGCTCTTTTTTAGGTAGGATATCCAACGCTGTCCCCGAGGGCTTTTGGATATCCCGTTGGCCATAACTGTTGTGAATATGAGTACTGCACCTGTATAGAAACCAGGAGACATCAATTCTTCATCACCAAAAAAAGCGAGGGCTAAAAAAATAGCATAAATGGGCTCCATGTTAATGCTCACACTCACCGTAAAAGGGGTAAGTGTTTTCATCACCTCTACACTAACTACAAAAGCAAAGGCCGTGCACAGTACCCCTAGGATCAGCAGGTAGAACCAGTCGAGACTGGATGGGACCTGAAATGTCGACATTTCACCATTGATGAATAGGTAAATACTCACCCCGATCACACCTCCCAGCATTTCATAAAGGCTGATGCGGAAAGCATTTCCTTTTTTGATGAACAAACCATTAAGGGTGCTGAAGATCGCTGCACAGAATGCAGAGATCAATGCATAGATGATCCCAAGGCTATACTCTGTTTCGAAGTTAAAGATCATTAAGAGTCCGATGATCACCAAACTTCCAAATACCACCTCCATAAAATTGATCCTCCGTTGAAACAGAAGTGGTTCAATGAAGGCAACAAAAAGAGAGGCTGAGGCCAGGCAGGTGAGAGCAACCGAGACAGTTGACACTTTAATGGCCTCAAAAAAGAGTGACCAATGAGCAGCGATGACAAAGCCTGTGAGGATATACCGAATGACCTTTGACCGCTCTTCCAGGGGGTTTCGTGAACTGAACCAAAAAAACAACAGAAGCGAAACGAAGGCGATCAACATCCGATAAAAAACAATAAAACCAGAGTCGATGAGGATCAACTTGCCCAGAATGCCAGTAAACCCCCAAATCAGAATAACAAAATGGAGCAGGAGCGAATTGCGATTCTTTTTAATTGCTTGAATCACCATTCCTGATCTTCTCATCTACCTGAGAAACACCGGCAGAGACAATGAACTTCATGAATTCGGCCGCATTCACGTCAAGTGCTCGAACATTCTTCGCTGGGACAATGAAGACATTTCCTGACCAGGCATATGAGTGAGGTAAATAGACGGCAACCTTTTCCTCATCAATACCCAAACTGCTCAGGTCATTCCTCGTCAGAAAACCCGGCTTTTCGATATCGTATTCTTCACTCAATTTCACCATAACAGGTTGATTGAAGGTCTTTTTCTTACCAACAAATGCTCCCATTAGATCGCTTACTGCATTGTAAACAGTTTTGATGAGAGGAGCTCTGTTGAGTAGCTTTTGAAAATAGTCGTAAACGGGTTGAGCGAAAATGGTGTTACCGAGCAGTCCGAGGATGGTAACTCCAGCCAGTAAGACCAGTGCGCCTATTCCAGGTATATCAAAAGGAATGATTCCATCGATGAACAAGAATAACTGAACAATGATGTAGGCGGTTACTGCAACAGGAGTGATAAACAGCAGTCCCTGAAAGAAGTAAGAAACAAGCTTCCGAAGGATATTGCGATCCTCTTTCATAGTAGAGTAGTTTCCGCAAACTTAGAGATAAGCCCAATGCAAAGCACCTATAAAAGTTTGCTGAGTTTTGATTTTTGCTCTTTGGTGAGGCCACGTACAACCAGATCATAGGAAGCTTTGATCCACTCTTGCTTTTGTAGGTCTGAAAGTTCTGGGTGTTCTGGCTCTATGCTGATCCAGTGTTTTTTGTTCATATGATAACCGGGATGTACACTCTTGTATCGCTCTACACGTTCGAGCACATCTTCGGGTTTAGCCTTGATATTGAAACTTTCAAAGCGGTTGATATCACAAGCACTGAACATCTTTCCCATTACTTTGAAAACCAAGGTGTCTGGGCCAAACGGTGTACTTTCCTCAACTGCTTTTAGCGACAGACAATAAGAGCGGTATTCTTCAATATTCATTTGACCATAATTTGTCAAAATCCGTATTCATCATTCTCATCTGAGAAATCATCCTCTGTCAGGTTTGGACTTGGAATGATCTCTCTGAACTTGTACCGCTCATAAAGACCCTGCATATCGTAGATCTCCTCGATAAAGGGGAAATGGGTTTTGGAATCAACGAAAACTGAGATCTTTCGTGCATAGGCATTAGGAATTTTGATCACCTGACCTGCTGATACATCATCAAAATCATCCACATCTTCATTGCGCTCAACAATGAGATAATCATTTAACCATAAGCGATCAGCAATGTCGAGGATGTCTTCACCCTCTTTAACGGTGTAGGACTTGTATTCAAAATCAAATACATCGATGACCACGTGAAAACAGTTTTTGCCTTCGATCAGGGTATCGCCCTTGTATTTAAAATACTGATCGAAATCGTCGCCCACCCTTTTCATGGCATTCTCGAGCACCCTACATATGAAATGAAAACCGGCGTCATCCAGACTGTGATGATGATCTTTTCGCATGATCCAACCTTCGGGGTCAAGGGTGAGATTCATATAGGGAAAGCCATTTGGGTTGATCAATGCCTCGCCATCATAAAGTCCGTCCCCGAATAAGATCTCAACTCCAGACTCCAAACTTTTTAGGTAGATACGACGAGGGGTATACTGATATTTAAACAGAGAACTCGAGCTGATCAATTCGCCATCGATGCGTTCTTTAGTGTCGACGATATACTGATACTGATTGTGTTTGTCAACTGAAGTGATCATGCTTTCCAGCACGAATTTGGCCGGGTTTGACTGCTTTGGACTTCCCGAAGAAAGCAAGAGGATCAGAAGGGTTAAAATCACAGATAGCCTAAACATCAGCTTCATATCCGCCCAAAAGTACTACAATGTGCCTCATGGAAATAGCTACTTTTATTGCATGAAAAGCCTTGCCGTTATTCCTTCTCGATATGCATCAAGCAGATTTCCTGGTAAACCATTGGCCGATATAAACGGAAAACCAATGATACAAAGGGTTTACGAGCAGGTGCTTAAAGCGAAAAAGCTCGATGAACTATGGGTAGCTACGGATGACGAACGGATTTTTGATGCTGTGGAATCCTTCGGAGGAAAAGTGCTCTACACTTCTGAGCAATGCAGAAATGGAACTGAGCGATGTTTTGAGGCCTTGAGTAAGCTAGGAGACTTCGATCTTTTATTGAATGTGCAGGGAGATGAACCCTTTATTCATCCAGAGGATCTCGACAAATTGATTGAGAAGTTTGAAGATCCATCGGTAGATATTGCCACATTGATGAAAAAGACCGATGCTTATTCTGATTATCAAAACCCAAATAGGGTAAAGCTCGTTCGTGCTGATTCTGGTGAAGCGAAATACTTTTCACGCAGCCCTATTCCATACTCGAAGGAGGGCGTTCCAGATGACTGCTATTTGCATATTGGGGTTTATGCCTTTCGAACCAAAGTATTGGCTGAGCTTGTGGAACTCAATGAGCATCCGCTTGAAAAAGCTGAATCACTGGAACAACTGCGGTGGCTTTTAGCGGGGTTTCATATTTACCCGATCGAAACGGATTACGATCCCATAGGGGTTGATCACCCTGAAGATCTGGATAAAGTAAGGGAGATCCTAAGTCACAATAATTAATCGGGATTCCTTACCTTCGAACTAGTGAATTTAGCCCCATACATAGCAGATCTACTTTACGAAAATGACTGTGTTGTTTTGCCTGGATTTGGCGCCCTGGTTGCCAATCCTCACGAAGCACATATTCAGCAACTCACAAAGAAGATCTACCCTCCATATAAGAAGCTGAGCTTTAATGCCAAGTTGAAGGAGAATGATGGCTTATTGGTGAAACACTGCTCAGAAAAAGAAGGCATAAGCTATGACGATGCACTTAAACTCCTGGGCGAAGAAATTAACAACTGGCAAAAAGACCTGTACAATGGAAAGCAGGTTAAACTTGAACAGATCGGAAGCTTTTCATTAGTGGAAGGCAGGGTTCTGAGTTTCTCCCCTTCAAGGGATAAGAACTTCCTGCTTGCATCCTATGGTTTGAGTCCAATCGCGATTGAGGAACTCAGCCCGGAGCCATCATTAGCTGAAAAGGTGGAGCGCAGCATAGCGCATAAATCAAGAACAATCCCAAAGGAAAAGATAAGATACCGTGTCCCTGCACTGATCTACGTATTCATGGCTGTTCCTCTTTTGCTTTATGTGCTCTGGTTGTCAACCCAAACAAACTTGTTTAAAGGAGAGTCTTTTGTGATTTCAGACCTGAATCCATTTACAGAAAAACTGTGTGAGACCTATAAACTCAGGCAGGAAACACCTGGTGTATTGCGCATTCCAGAGCCTGAAGAACCAATGAAAAAACTTCTTCAAATAAGCGCTGCAAATGAATACCTGGGGGTAGACTTTAAAGCGAACAAAGTATTTCCGAATGAGAAGAAGGGGATTTTTGTGAGCATGCTTAAGGCCAAGGCCGCAAAGCCTGTGACAAGTAAAGTAGCTGTCGAACAGCCAAACCCACCATTGCGCTATCATTTAATTACGGGCTGTTTCTCAGTCAGGTCAAATGCCGAGCGTATGGTCAGAAAGATGAGACGAGAAGGATTTAACGCTTCGATCATTGACCAAAAAGGAGGTCTTTACCGCGTAAGTGGAGCCAGTTTTGCCCAAAGAGATGAGGCAACGGCAAGGCTTGATGACATTCGTCAATATTCAGACGGAAGTTGGTTGCTTATTAAATAGCATTGATACCGCGCTACTATAGGTAGTGCTTAAGAAAGTTGCTGTGAGCTTTCTTTCTAAGGTTTCTCAAAGCCTTCTCTCTTATCTGGCGAATCCTCTCACGAGTCAGGCCAAGATTATTGGCGATCTCTTCGAGGGTCATTGGAGTTTGGCCATTCAAACCAAATGATAAACGAACCACATCTGCTTCTCTCTTCTTGAGAGAAACCAATACTCGCTCTATATCTCTGCACAGGGACTCTCTCATCATTTCATCAGATGGATTTTTAGAGTCGCTGTTGCTCAAAACGTGAAGCAAACTGTTCTCTTCACCATCGATCAATGGAGCATCCATTGAAACCTGTTTTTGAGAATAAGTAAAGAGGTCAGAAACACTATCAGCATTTGTTTCAAGGTATTCTGAGATCTCTTCATTTGAAGGTGCACGTTCATGTTCTTGCTCGAGCTTACTAAAGGCCTGAGCAACTTTTTGAATTGCGCTTACCTTGTTCAATGGAAGCCTAACAACCCTGGAGTTTTCGGCAATTGCCTGCATTATGCTCTGACGGATCCACCAAACAGCGTAAGAAATAAACTTAAATCCTTTGGTTTCATCAAAACGTTTTGCCGCCGTGATCAGTCCAATATTTCCTTCAGCGATGAGGTCTTCCAGTGTGAGTCCATGGCCCTGATACTGCTTTGCAACGGAGATCACAAAACGCAAGTTGGCATTAACCAACTTATTGAGGGCCAGCTGATCACCTTGCTTTATTCTTACAGCTAACTCTACTTCTTCATCCGCCGTGATCATCCCTTCTTTGGATACATCACTGAGATATTTATCAATTGATTTGCTATCGCGGTTCGTTAACTGTTTGGTGATCTTGAGTTGTCTCATTGACGGAAGTGTTTGTTAGGACTAGGTTGGGTTAAAACTAATTATTTTTTTAAAAGGGCGAAAAAATAAAATTGGACAAAAATTTTGTCTGGGAAAAGGCTGACCCTTTTAAGCCCGTTTAAGTTCCAAAAGGCTTATTTCTGGAGAGATGCCTACTCGACCTGGGAAGCCGATGTAGCCGAAGCCACGATTAACATACAAATAGCGACCATTTTCTTCATAGAGCCCTGCCCATTTTGGGTAACGGTATTTGACCGGGCTCCATTTCCAATTGCCGATCTCCACGCCAAACTGCATTCCGTGAGTATGTCCGGACATGGTAAGCATCACATCCTCGTGCTGCTTTACTTCTTCATCCCAGTGTGATGGATCATGTGACATCAGGATCTTAAAGTCTTTGTCATTTGAATTGCTCTTCGCTTTATTGATATCACCGTATTGAGGAAAGGGCTTCACGCCCCAATTCTCTACACCTAGCACCCTGAGCACACTTCCATTTCTTTCAATCGCTCTGTTTTCATTCATCAAAAGATCAAAGCCCAGTTTAGAAAAGGCTTGCTTGACCCCTTCAAAGTTCTTTTCCCGTCCACTGTCTTCAGCATATTGGCCGTAATAGCCATAGTCGTGATTGCCCAACACGCCTAATTTACCATCCCTGGCTTTTAACCTGCGAAAAATGTCTTCCCAACCTTCTGTTTCACTTGCATAGTTATTGACCAAGTCTCCTGTGAATAAGATCAGATCGGGTTCCAGCTCGTTGATCATTTTAATTCCGCGTTCAACTTCTTTGAAGTTTTTAAAGAAACTACCGAGATGGAGATCAGATACTTGAACAATGCGATAACCATCAAACTCCTTTGGAAGGTCCGAAAAGCTCAGTTTTTTGTTGAATATCTTAAAGTTGAACCGGCCGTACAGCATTCCGTACAAAACCGATATAAAGGGTATAGCCGCTAAAATGATCCCGATCTTAGATAGGAAATCCATCCGACTCATTTTTCTAGCCTCGCTTTGTTCAAGGTTTGGGCTAAAGCTGTCAAACAGCCGAACAAGGAGGTTCATTACATCCTCAACAAGATGAAATAGACCAAATACCAGTTTTGGTAATAAGAATAAGAGCAGAAGTCCGAAGCCAGTGTAGAAGTAAACGTAGTTTGAAGGATCAGAGAATTGTCGGTAACTGAGAAAAGAGATCAAAAGTGCTGCGAGAATTCCTCCGCTGACCACCCAGTAACCATAGTTGATCAGCTTTCTCAGCATTTCACTGCTGAGTTGAGAGCTCAACATTTTGATTCCCTTAAAGACGTAAAGGTCAACTAGAAAAAGAACCAAAATTAAAATTGAGGCGAACAAGATAGGCGAGCTTCTCATGGTGTTGTCTTAAGTATGGTAGCTTTGCATGCGAGTATAGTGACGTTTGTCCAACCTTAAATATTGTCACTTTGTTCAAATCTATTTAATGTCAGAACAGAATATCATAAATACTGATCATCGGCCAAAGGCAGTGCTGATCGGTTTAATCAACCAACAACAGAATGAAGAGCAGGTAAGAGAATACCTCGATGAGTTGGAGTTTCTGGCTAAAACCGCCGGAGCAGATACCATCAAGAAAGTCACCCAGCGGATGAATAATCCGGATGTAAAATTCTTCATTGGAAAAGGGAAATTGATGGAGGTTAAGAAATACATCAAAGAGAACGATATAGAGGTGGTCATTTTTGATGATGACCTGAGTCCATCTCAGATGAGGAACATTGAAAAGGAGCTGAAGGTCCAACTCTATGATCGGAGCCTGTTGATCCTTGATATTTTTCAGCAACGTGCGAGGACCTCTCAGGCCAAGACTCAGGTTGAGCTTGCACGTTATCAATATTTGCTGCCACGATTAACGAGAATGTGGACACACCTTGAGCGTCAACGAGGAGGAACATCCACCAGAGGCGGGGCAGGTGAAAAGGAGATAGAGACAGACAGACGAATCATTCGTAACAAGATCGCTCTTTTAAAAGAACAGCTGAAGAGCATTGATAAACAAATGGCCACTCAAAGAAAGAACCGCAAACAATTGGTTCGTGTGGCTTTGGTGGGTTATACCAATGTTGGTAAATCTACCCTAATGAATATACTCAGTAAGTCAAAGGTGTTTGCCGAGAACAAACTTTTTGCAACCCTTGATACCACTGTGAGAAAAGTGGTGATTGGCAACCTGCCTTTCCTCTTGTCTGATACTGTGGGGTTCATCAGAAAGCTTCCCCACCAGCTCGTGGAGTCATTTAAGTCTACGCTTGATGAGGCTAGAGAATCGGACATTCTGATCCATGTGGTAGATATTTCGCATCCGAACTTTGAGGAACATATCGACGTGGTGAGCAAAACACTCAACGAATTGGGAGCGGGCGATAAGGAGGTGATCATGGTATTTAACAAGATCGACCAATTCAAAGAGTCGGAAGAACATGACTTTGACCTCACGGGCGATCGCAGACTGGCCTATAGTCTTGCCGAGTTAAAGAGCACCTGGATGGCTAAAGCTAATACAAAAGCGATCTTTATCTCAGCTAAAGAGCAAAAGAATATGGGAGACCTAAGAAGGCTCCTTTATGATTCCGTGAAGAACATTCATCAAGAGCGTTATCCTTACAATAACTTCCTTTTCGACTATTACGAGGAGGATACTAGTGAGAAATAACAAGTCGTTGTACCTTGCTGGCACCGCTCGGATAATTTACCTCCAGCAGGTAAATTCCATTGTCGAATTCAGCTGTATTGATCTGCTGAGATCTGCCTGAATAAACGCTTTTCCCTAAAACATCGATCAATCGCAGTGATTCAATTTTGAGATCACTCTCAACGTATAGCACTTCATTCGCTGGTTGCGGATAGAGCTTTAAAGATGATGAGCCAGTGATATCATTTATTCCTACCCTGGTTCCGAGTATGATTGTTGTGTCTTTTGTACAGTTGTTTGCGTCAGTAACAGTAACTGTATAATTTCCACCAGCTAGACTGTTTACATCCTGCGTACCTTGTGTGGTGCCAGTCCATGAGTAGTTGTAAGGAGGTGTGCCACCGCTCACATTTAGGTCGATCTCTCCATCATTACCAAGTGGAGATTCTTTTGTCAGGGCAACACTTATTGATATGCTATCTGGATCTTGAATAGTCACGGTGTCAGTGTAAGTACTGCTGTTCACATTATCAGTAATGGTATAGTAATAATCCCCGGCGCAAAGGCCACTAACCGAATTACCGGTGCCGCCTCCGGCATTTGCTGACCAGGCGTAGCTGTAGCTTCCAGTTCCACCTACACCAGTGATCGTTGCGCTTCCGTCACAATCCTCATAACAGGATGGGTCATTTTGCTGAGAGGTATAGGCAAAAACCTGAGCTCCGGTCTTAAAGAAGCCTGAGATCAGATTTCCGTTTTTGTCGGCCTCCGCCTCCATCACATAATAGCCTTCATTTTTGGCGATCCAGTTGTATCGATAAACAGTATCCTCCAGCACTTGATTTGGATTAGCAGGCCAACCAGTGATGGCGTTTCTAAGGTAAACCTCTGTGAGAGTGATCTCTTTGGTGAACATCCTCAAGGTTTGAAAGCTGCCGTTTGGCAAATTGAGAGTCCCGTAAGCATCAAAGTTTACTGTATTTGTTTGAGTTCTGATGGCCCTGATCTTGTCCACAATTCCGCCTAGTATATTGGTGTCGATCGTCGTATCAACCACCCCAACAGAAGTGAAATTATCCTGGTAGTTAGCTGGGAAAGCCACAAGTTTAAGGTCGGGGTTAATATCCACAGGAGTAACAAATCCCTGACTTAATAGATCAGCGGCAATACCATCGAGCATGAGAGAATCGGTGCTAATCTTTAAATAGACCCCACCAATTTCACCACTGAGAGCTAGATTGGAATTTGGAAAAAGTGTATCAAAGGGGGTTTGATAAGGTGGTGTTTGGCTGGGTTCAACAAATAATATGGTATCGAGATTAGTTACATCGAGGCTGGTATAATTCCAGGTCTGGCTGCCTGTTGCACCTGCAGTCAAACCACTCATGTCATCATCTTCCAGAATGAAAAACACATCGCCGCGAGAGGGGAAATCCGTTCTTGTAACAGTGATCTGTGCAGCAAGGTTGAGTGAGATAAAGAGAAAAGAAATGAATAGGTAAATCGTTTTTTTCATGACTTGATTTTATGCAATGATATACGTGCAAAATAACTCAAAGGTTTGCAGTCGGCTGTACTTTTCGATAAGAGGCTCTGCATATTGGCTTATTTTTGAAATATGGATAGTATTCGACAGGAAAAAGTAAACGCTCTACTCATGAAAGACCTTGGCGAGATTCTCAGACAAGAAGGTTCTGCCCTTGTGAGTGGATCTATGGTGAGCGTAACCGAAGTAAGGGTGAGTCCGGATCTTGGTTATGCAAAGGTTTTTGTCAGCTTTTTTCCAGTTAAGGATAAGAAAGAAGCTCTCGCTAAACTCCGCGAACACAGCGCGAATATCCGCTATAAACTGGGAAGCAAGATCGGCAAGCAAATGAGGGTAGTGCCCGACCTGAACTTTATCCTCGATGACTCTATCGACAGGGCAAACCGCATAGATGAATTGCTGAATTCGTGAATCTGGCAGGACTCATAGCGAAGCGATATCTGTTCTCAAAGAAATCGCACAATGCGATCAATATCATTACAGGCATAGCCATTGTTGGTATCGCCGTAGGGTCAATGGCGCTCATCATCGTATTAAGCGGGTTTAATGGCTTACAGAGTTTGGTGGAGGATATGTACAGCAATTTTGATCCGGACATCAAGGTCACGGCAGCAAAAGGCAAGAGTTTTTCAGTTGACTCCATTTCAATTCAGGAAATTGAAGTGCTTCCTCAGGTGGCAAGCCTAAGCAAATGTTTGGAGGAAACGGCTCTATTAAAGTACAAGGAAAAACAAAGTTTTGCTACGGTCAAAGGTGTTGATGAGAACTTTGGCGCCATCTCGGGTGTCGATACTTCCATTTATGATGGAAACTATGCGCTGAACTTCGAGGGAAAGAATTTTGCAGTACTTGGATATGGAGTGGCAAGTCAACTTCAGGTTTATGCGAGAAACATTTATGACCCTGTTGTCATTTTTGCCGCCAGGCGAAAAGGAAGGGTTTCGGCGAATGTGATGAATGCCTTTAGCACAAACCCAATCAACGTAGCTGGGGTATTTAATGTCAATGCAGACGTAGATTTTAAGTACATGCTGGTTCCCCTGGATTTTAGTCAGGAGATCTTCGATCGGAAAGCTGAACTAAGCAGCCTGGAGATCAAGCTTAAGCCCGATGAGGATGCGGCTGAATTTAAGTCCTTTTTACAGGAAAAGCTCGGAGAGAATTTTGTTGTTAAAACGCGTTTTGAACTCAATGAATTGATCTTTAAGACCAACAGAACGGAAAAGTGGATCACTTATCTTATCCTTACTTTCATCTTGATCATCGCAAGTTTTAACTTGATCGCATCACTCACGATTCTGATCCTTGAGAAAAAAGCGGATATCAATATCATGCGGGCCATGGGGGCAGATAAAAGCCTCATTCGAAAAGTCTTTCTTAGAGAGGGTTTTCTCATCGCCTTTTTGGGAGGAGGAATAGGCATGTTACTTGGCCTATTGCTTACACTCGGACAGCAATACATTGGTTTTATTCGCCTTGGAGCAGATAGTATCGTGGAGTACTACCCAATGGAATTGGATGCCCTCGATTTTCTAGCCGTCCTTTTAACTGTGCTCTTTTTGGGCTTCCTGGCAGCCTGGCTACCAGTGAAGTTCGTTTTACGGAAGACATTGGTATAAAAAGGACCTCAGTCCTTTGTATAAATGGTCTTCGTTTTCTATAAACGACATATGACCACCTTCCTGCAAAATGAGCGGCTTGATCATGTTGGAACGAGTCATTTGTTTTTCAAGACTTTTCCAAGAAAATAATGGGTCGCGTTTGCCAGCAACAAATAAAATGGGGTAGGGGGGAAACTTTAAGATGATCTCACGAGAAGGACGAACTTTCATTCCTTCCAATGCAGCGATGATTCCCTGCTTGCTCATTTTGGAAGCTTGCTTTGCCAGACCTTTGATCTCATATTTATATCTCAAGCGATCATCCTCGTTGAAAAGTAAAGGGATAGTTTGCCTGACGAAGGATAGATGATCTTGTTGACAAAGTTTTACTCCGCGTGATCTGTTGTGTTTTTTCTGAGATGAATCTGCCCGACTACTTGAGTTCACCAATGCGAGGCCTTTCAACATATCTGGATATTTATCTGCGAATGCAAGTGCCACATAACCCCCCATGCTATGACCAACGATCACTGTTTTTCTCTTTTTTAATTTTCGGAGAACATGATGCACCACATCTGCCATAAGCTCCATTTTGTGAGCATAGCCGAGGTTTTCACTTTCTCCGTGACCGGGAAGGTCGATAAGAATGGGGTTAAAGTGTTTTGCGAAGCGATCTGCTATGGAATACCACATGCTGCGATCTTCAAGAAAACCATGAAGGAATACAACGGGGCGCCCACTATCACGATACTCCACAGCGAACTTTGCCCCCTTAAAAAGTATCGTATCTCTGTTCAAGCTATGATTTGTTCATCAAACCTTCGATCTCTTCGATCTCAACGGGGATGTTCTTCATCAGATCAAATGGCTCATCATCTGTGATCAGCAGATCGTTCTCTATTCTCACACCCAAACTTTCCTCAGGGATGTAGATTCCCGGTTCACAAGTGAACACATTGCCAGCCTCTATGGGTTCAACCCATGAACCTACATCATGAGTATCCAATCCGATATAATGCGAGGTACCGTGCATAAAGTACTTCTTGTACGCAGGCGAATCAGGGTTTTGGTTCTTGATGTCGGTTTTGTCGATCAGCTTTAATCTGAGTAACTCACTTTCCATGAGCTTTCCGACTTCTTTGTGATAATCGTTGAGCATAACTCCAGGACGAAGCAGAGCAATAGAAGCTTTCTGAACTCTCAGAACGGCTGAGTAGATCTCTTTCTGTCGTTTGCTGAACCTGCCATTTGCTGGAACACATCGGGTTAGATCAGCATCATAGTTTGCATACTCTGCTCCAATATCCATTAGGATGAGATCGCCATCCTTCACCTGCTGATTGTTGTCTATATAGTGAAGCACACAGGCATTAAAGCCACTTGCGATGATAGGGGTGTAAGCAAAACCTGTAGATCGACTTCTGACAAATTCATGGATGAGCTCAGCCTCGATCTCAAACTCCCAAACGCCTGGACGAATAAAGTCCAGAACATGTTTAAATGCATTCTCTGTAATGTCGCAAGCCGTTTGCATCAACTCAATTTCCTCAGGTTCTTTCACCGCTCTGAGTTTGTGCATGATCGGACTTAAGCGCTTGTAATTGTGCGCTGGATATTCTTGTTTGCACCATTTTATAAAACGATCCTCTCTGGTCTCGATCTCAACCTTAGCCCTTAAATGTTCATTGGTATTGATGTACACATTCTGAGCCTCAGACATCAAGGTCTTGAAGATCGTTTCGAACTGTTCTAACCAGTAAACCGTCTTAATTCCAGAAGTGTCAAAGGCAGTTTCCTTCGACAACTTCTCACCTTCCCAGATCTTAATATCGTCATTGGTCTCTTTCAGAAATAGGATCTCTTTGTGCTTTTCCTGGGATGCATCTGGAAATATGACCAGAATAGACTCTTCCTGATCAACGCCACTCAGATAAAAGATATCGGAATGCTGTTTGAAAGGCAGCGTTCCGTCGGAACTGGTTGGGTAAATATCATTGGAATTAAGAACAATCAGTGAGGAAGGCTCCAGCTCAGCTCGGAGTTTTTTTCTATTCTTTTCAAATAGCTTGCGTTCGATTGGTAAGTACTTCATTTTGTTTTTTGATCAGTATTAATGCGAATGAACGATTGTCTCTGCTGATACGAAGAAAGTAAATTCTAAGGCTATTTCTATCATGGCTTATTTTTTCTACATCAAATAGCCCACTTTTTTACATGTCGAAAAAACAACCTGACTGCTCAATAAGCCAGAGCCAGAGAGCGAACTAATTTTTTCTTTCCTTGTTGAATGAGTAGTGTAAAACAAGAAAAATGCCCAAGAATCAGTCTAAATATGATGATTACCTTTTTATTCTCGGCATGGAGTATAAATTTGCCATAATAAATAATACTGAAAAGTTATGAGTTCAAGAGCTGGTCTGATCAATTCTTCAATAGGACGCAAACTGTGGATGTCGCTCACAGGATTGTTCCTCTGCCTCTTTCTGGTAGTTCACCTGGCAGGGAACCTGCAGCTTATCTGGGGTACTCCCGAAGCCTTTAATGAGTACAGCGCATTCATGACTTCGTTCCCGCTAATTAAGATCACATCCTACCTCCTCTATGCGAGTATTATCTTGCATGTGGTGGATGGAATAATGCTGGCTCGCCAAAATCAGGCGGCCCGCCCAGTGAATTACAAGCACAATAATCCTTCTGCTAACTCATCCTGGGCCTCCAGAAGTATGGCATTACTCGGGCTTATTACCCTCGTGTTCCTTGTGATCCACATGAAGAGCTTTTGGTATGAGATGCATTGGGGTGAAATTGGCCTGGACGCCAACAACAATAAAGATCTTTATTCAGTCACAGTGGCTGCATTTCAGCAGTGGTGGTATAGCGCTTTTTATATTGTATGTATGATCGCGCTTGCTTTTCACCTTTCGCATGGCTTTCAGAGTGCATTTCAGACATTAGGGATCAACCATCCCAAATACACAGGTATAATTAAGACAGTAGGAGCATGGTTTGCAGTGGTCGTTCCACTAGCATTTGCAAGCATTCCAGTGTGGATATTCCTAACTAAATAAGACAAAGAAATGGCAGAATTAAAATCGAGCATTCCTGAAGGACAACTTGACAAAAAGTGGACGAACCACAAGAATAATATCAACCTTGTCAACCCAGCCAACAAGCGCTTGATCGATGTCATCGTTGTTGGAACCGGTCTGGCAGGAGCATCTGCATCAGCCTCATTAGCTGAGTTGGGATACAATGTTAAATCGTTCTGCTTCCAGGATAGTCCGCGTCGCGCGCACTCCATTGCAGCCCAGGGTGGAATCAATGCAGCAAAGAATTATCAGAATGATGGCGATTCCGTTTATCGACTTTTTTATGACACCATAAAAGGAGGAGATTACCGATCGAGAGAAGCCAATGTATACCGACTGGCAGAAGTTTCGGCTAACATCATCGACCAATGCGTTGCTCAAGGCGTTCCTTTCGCTAGAGAATATGGTGGCTTGCTGGACAACCGCTCTTTTGGTGGAGTGCAGGTGTCCAGAACCTTCTACGCAAAGGGTCAAACCGGACAGCAATTATTACTCGGCGCTTACTCGGCTATGTCCAGACAGATCGGAAAAGGAAAGATCAAGATGTACAGCCGCCATGAGATGTTGGAGCTGGTTATTGTTGATGGTAAAGCGAGAGGGATCATAGCAAGGAATTTGGTCACGGGTGAGGTCGAAAGACACAGTGCCCACGCTGTTGTGCTTTGCTCGGGTGGATATGGAAACGTATTCTATCTCTCTACCAATGCCATGGGTTCTAATGTAACCGCTGCATGGAAAGCTCACAAAAAGGGAGCACATATGGCAAATCCATGTTATACTCAGATTCACCCTACTTGTATTCCGGTTTCTGGAACGCACCAAAGTAAACTGACACTGATGTCCGAGTCACTGAGAAACGACGGACGTATTTGGGTGCCAGCTAAAAAGGAAGATGCCGAGGCGGTGCGCGCCGGTAAGTTGAAGCCAACCGAGATTCCTGAAGAAGACAGAGATTACTATCTCGAGAGAAGATATCCATCCTTTGGTAACCTTGTACCACGAGACGTCGCCTCAAGAGCGGCCAAAGAGAGATGCGATGCAGGATTTGGAGTGAATGCCACCGGTGAAGCTGTTTTCCTTGATTTCGCCAGTGCGATCATTCGTTATGGAAAGACTGAGGCTACTCGCCTTGGAATGCACAACCCAGATGCAGCGAGCATCGAAAAACTTGGTAAACAGATCGTAAGTCAGAAGTATGGAAACCTCTTCCAGATGTATGAGAAGATCACGGCTGATAATCCATACGAAACCCCTATGAAGATCTATCCGGCTGTTCATTATACCATGGGCGGACTCTGGGTCGACTATAACCTGATGACATCCATTGAAGGCTGCTATGCTTTGGGAGAAGCTAACTTCTCTGATCATGGAGCAAACCGACTTGGAGCTTCAGCGCTGATGCAAGGATTGGCCGACGGATACTTTGTGATCCCATACACCATTGGAGATTATTTGGCTCATGATATTAGAACAGGACCAATTCCGACAGACTCAAATGAGTTTGAAGAAGCCGAGAAAAAGGCAAAAGAACGTTTGCAGCATTTCGTTGATAATAAGGGAAGCAAAACGGTTGATTATTTCCATAGAAAATTGGGAAGGATCATGTGGGACAACTGCGGCATGGCCAGAAATGAAGAAGGCTTAAAAAAGGCCATTTCTGAAATTCAGGCCTTAAGAGAAGAATTCTGGAAAGACGTAAGAGTCCCTGGTGATGTGAATGAGCTAAACCCAGAGCTTGAAAAGGCAGGCAGGGTTGCAGATTTCCTTGAACTGGGAGAGCTGATGTGCTGGGATGCGCTCGACAGAAATGAATCATGTGGTGGCCACTTCAGAGAAGAGTATCAAACTGAAGAGGGAGAAGCCCTTCGAGACGACAAGGAACACAATTATGTTTCTGCCTGGAAGTTCAATGGCGAGCCTAAAGATGCTGAACTAATTAAAGAGCCACTTGTTTTTGATAATGTGGAGCTTAAGACAAGAAGTTACAAATAAGAAAAGGATTTAAAGACATGGATTTAACACTTAAGATTTGGAGACAAAAGGGTGCTGATGACACTGGTAAGATGGTTGACTATCAAGTGAAGGATATCAGTGAAGACCAGTCCTTTCTTGAAATGCTCGACAGCCTCAACGGTGAATTGATCGAGAAGGGTGAGGAGCCCGTTGCATTTGACCACGATTGTCGTGAAGGTATTTGCGGTTCTTGCTCTCTCTACATCAATGGAGAAGCACATGGCCCGGGTCGTGAGGTAACCACTTGTCAGTTGCACATGCGGGAGTTCAAAGATGGTGACACCATTTATATTGAACCATGGAGAGCGAAGGCTTTTCCGGTGATCAAGGATCTTGTGGTTGACCGTTCATCTTTCGACAGAGTGATGTCAGCAGGAGGCTTTATTTCGGTGAACACCTCTGGAAACACATTAGATGCCAATGCAATTCCAATTGAAAAAGAGGATGCTGATCATGCTTTTGATGCCGCTACCTGCATTGGCTGCGGTGCCTGCGTAGCAACCTGCAAAAACTCGTCTGCGATGTTGTTTGTTTCAGCTAAAGTGTCACAATTCTCACTTCTACCTCAAGGTAAGGTAGAGGCCAAAGACCGTGTTTTGAATATGGTCAAACAAATGGATGAAGAAGGTTTTGGGAATTGTACAAATACAGGGGCCTGTGAAGTGGAATGCCCAAAGGGAATCTCTTTGGAGAATATCGCAAGAATGAATCGCGAATTCTTCTCAGCAAGCCTATCTTCAAACAAATAAGGCCATTCCTATTGCCCGAACAAGCAAAGCCTTACATTTGATTTTCAGCGAATGAAATTCAATGGCTCCGTCAGCTCAAAGCTCCCTCGTGTAGGGACCACGATCTTCACCACAATGTCTGCCTTGTCGGCAGAACATGGGGCGATCAATCTTTCACAAGGATTCCCAGACTTTGGCATTGATCCCAGACTTATCGATCTTGTTGGTCAGAAGATGAGGTCTGACCTCAACCAATACGCCCCGATGCAAGGCGCTTTAGCATTGCGAGAGGCGATTGCAAAAAAAGTAGAAGACACCTATGGGGTTTCATACGACCCAGAGAAAGAGATCACAGTAACCGCAGGGGCCACACAGGCGATCTATACCGCCATTACGGCATTGGTTCAGGAAGGAGATGAGGTGATTCTTTTCACTCCTGCCTATGATTGTTATGAGCCAACCGTAAAGCTCTGTGGTGCTGAACCTGTTTATGTACAACTTAAATATCCAGACTATAAAGTTGACTGGTCGGAGGTGAAAAAACTGGTGAATAGAAGAACCAGAATGATCATCATCAACACGCCTCACAACCCAACAGGACAAATATTGGGTGAGGATGACCTAAAGCAATTAGACCGGATAACAGCAGGAAATGACATCTTGGTTCTTTCTGATGAAGTTTATGAGCACATCACATTCGATAATCAAAAGCACGAAAGTGTGTGTCGCTACAAGAACCTGAGAGAGAGAAGTTTTGCTATTTACTCTTTCGGCAAGACCTTTCATTGTACGGGATGGAAACTTGGCTATTGTTTGGCGCCAGAAAACCTGATGAAAGAATTCAGAAAGGTGCACCAGTTCAATGTGTTTGCTGTTAATCATCCATTGCAGGCTGCTCTTGCAGACTATATTTCAGAGCCTGAAAATTATCGGCACATTCCGGCCTTTTATCAAAACAAGAGAGATCTCTTCGCCAATATGCTCTCGGGGAGTCGCTTTGAGATCATCCCTTCAAAAGGAAGTTACTTTCAATTGGTATCCTACAAGGAAATATCAGACGAAAAAGACACAGATTTTTGTCAGCGGATAACAAAAGAACACGGTGTTTCTGCCATTCCCGTTTCCGTTTTTTATCACAACCCGGTTTATGAGCAGGTCATCCGACTTTGTTTTGCAAAGAAGGATGAAACACTTCAAAAGGCTTCTGAAATATTATGCAGGATCTAAAGCTTGCTCTTTTTCAGATCGACCTGGAATGGGAAGACCCCCAGCTTAATAGAGAGAACATTGCGGCTAAGTGTGCTAATCTGGAGGATGATGTTGATCTGATCATACTACCTGAAATGTTCACAACGGGCTTTAGCATGGAGTCTGAGAAACTTGCAGAAACAAAACCCTATACTAGCCTTTCATGGATGCAAAAGCTGAGCATAAAAACGAATAAAGCGATCACGGGAAGTATCATTGCTGAAGAAAATGGAAGTCATTTTAATCGCTTGTTCTTTGTTACGCCAGACGGAGATTCACTGACCTATGACAAACGGCACCTATTCAGAATGGCAGGAGAGCACAACTATTTCAGTGGGGGTAAAGTGTCAAAGACCATTGAATTTCGAGGCTGGAGAATAAGGCCTTTGATCTGCTATGACCTACGATTTCCAGTTTGGAGCCGAAATAGAGAAGATTATGATCTTTTGATCTACGTAGCTAACTGGCCAAAACCCAGATCTTCCGCCTGGCAGGCTTTGTTGAAGGCCAGGGCGATAGAGAACTATGCCTATTGCGCAGGGGTGAATCGAGTCGGGACAGATGGCAACATGGTCGACTACGAGGGGGCAAGTGCAGTGTATGACCCCAAGGGGAATAGACTTACTGAGCTTCTGCTCGAAGAAGACAAGATCATCAGAGCAAGTCTTAGCGGAACCGAGCTGCTGGCATACCGAAAAAAATTCCCTGTGCAGCTAGATGCTGATGATTTTGAGATCAAGGATTAAGCTCCCAATTCACGTCAAGGTCAAAGCTTTTCTTGAGATCCAACTCACCTTGATATTGATAAAGCGCTTCCGCTTGTATTCCCTTTAGGTAATCTCCCGTATCCCAAAAACCATTTTGGTTCTTGTCCACAAATAGCCTCATTTGATACTTGCCTGGCTTGAGGTTCTTGAATTTAAAGGGACCCTTGATACCTTTCGCCACAAAGTTTCCTTTGGCATCCAATAACTCAAGCACAATATCTTCAATTTCAGGAGTTTGAACGATCAGGTCTGGAGCCGCATTGGTGTCTAGCAGAAGGATTTTGAACCCGATACTGTCGTTGCACTGGCCTTGGGCTGTACAATATGAAGAATCCGATAAAATTAAGTTGAAGGAACCTTCAAGACTGTAAGGAATATCAAAACCACCATTAGTCATGGCCAAGCTCAAAGTATCACTTTCTCCTAGCAGTTCAAGTTCAACACCATCAAGCCATAGCACTTCTCTATGGATCTCTGGCAAAAGTTTCGTTCCCGCCAGGTGGAAATCAGGAAAGGAAGGCACGATATAGGATCTTCCTGAGTCAGGCGCCGAAAGTAGAAAAAGAGTGTCTGAATTGACACTATCTATAAGAACACTAAAAGCTAGGCTGTCATTGCTTTCTGAATGGTCAAGCGAAACGATCAAACTGTCAATTGGACTCAGAATGTCATCAAATTTCGATTTAAGATCAAAGTCAATACCTTCAATTTTGATATCTCTGATATTTTGACTGAATTTCAGTGAGATGAATTTTTGGTCAATCTGCTTGTATTCCTTGATGTAGGTCAAGGGGTTGGCCTCTGTGAATGCCCGCAACTTCAGACTGTCTGTAGCAGAAAGTACCCTTTCATTTGAAAAGGCAATTTGTTCGTTTGGCAGGCTAAAGAGGTAATCGGCGTTTTCATCTTTCAGGGCAAACAGTTTAAATTCCTGTTCCTCAGGTAGGTAGTCAAAGCGAAAGCTCCCATTTGCATCGCTTTGGCTTAAGTAGGTGGCCTGCTTATTGTAAGGTAAACTGTCGGAATCATCCATATAGAGCATGACCCACATATCGGCAACAGCCTCTCCGGAGAAGGCATCTTCAACTGTTCCCTCAACATAACCAGAGTCCAATTCTGGCCCGGTTGAAAACACCCAAAGATTAGAATCTAAGGGATTACCTTCATTGAGGTCTTTGATGCCACTTCTGAGGGAGATCGTATATGTTGTGTTCGCCTTAAGACTGTCGAAAAATGGAATGATCAATTTTTTGCCCTTGATCTCCACCTCACTTTCCTCAGATATTGGCGGACTAATGATCAATTCAGAATTTAATTGGTTAGGCCTAATGAATTCATCAAACTCAAGGACAAATGTTTCGCCAGAGTAGTTGACCTCGCCAAAATCCGGTGAAGCCGCAATCACTTTAGGACCTTGTTCATCTTTTGGTCCGCCACTTGGCATTCCCTGCTGGGCACAGGAGCCCATGAGTATAAGGCTAGTGACCCAAAAAGCCCCAATCAGAGCCCTGAACGAGGAGTTCACATATTTTTTCGAGATATTCCTGGTCGGTTTTGTCAAAAGATGAATACTTATCACTGTCTATATCGAGCACAAAAATGGTGCTATTATTTAGAATGCCAGGAACAACAACTTCAGATTTGGACAAAGGGCTGCAGGCTATATGTCCAGGGAATTCATGCACATTATCGACCACCTGTGTGTTCTGATCGGCGGCGGCAGTTCCACAAACTCCTTTTCCAAAGCCAATTCTGCTGCAGGCAAGCGGACCTTGAAATGGCCCTAGAACCAACTCATTCCCCCTATTCAGATAAAAGCCTACCCAGAGAAAATCAAAAGTTTCCTTCAATACGGCTGTCAGGTTCGCCATGCTAGAAATGGCATCTTTTTCACCCTGAAAAAGGCTAGTTATTTGGGGCAAGAGAGATTGGTAGCATTCCTCTTTTACCAATTCATGATTAACTTTAACTTCAATCATGCCTCAAATCTAATCTGAAAGCTAGACATTTAGGGCATTATAGCTGTTTTTTTATTACTTTAGCGCGCCAGGACAATTTTTTTTGGATCCAGAGGCAACCATTTGAGGCAACATACGTCTTAGTGGTGCATAAAAGACACTATACGCACAAAAAAATGAGGATGATGAAGAAGTTAATAATTGCACTTTTCCTTTTAACTGGACTGTTCACTTTCAATAGAGCAGAGGCTTCCCACGTTGCTGGGGCCGATATCACTTACGAATGTTTAGGGGGTGATACCTACCGGATCATGTTAAATGTATTTAGAGATTGTAATGGTATTGCAGCTCCGAGCTCAGTTGCCGTGAACATTCGCAGTACCTGCGGTGGTTCTGCAAATGTTTCCATGCAACTGCAGACGTCACCATTTGTTATAGATGGTGATACGATAACGCCGAACTCCTCCAATGGTGCAATCGAGGTTTCGCAGCTTTGTCCAACAAGCCTAAACCAAAGTAAGTGTGCAGGTAGATCAAATCCATATCCAGGTATGGAGCAGTATGTATTCATAGGTACTGCTGTATTGCGACCAAGGTGTAATACCTGGACCATTAGTCACAATGTGGTGTGCTGTAGAAACACTAACCGAAACTTGAGCTCATCCTCCTCTTCGGTAATTGCGCGTTTGAATTCACAAACAGACTCATGTAATAGCTCTCCGCGTTTCGCTGCACAGCCAATTCCTTATGTGTGCGCAGGTCAGCCAGTAGTATACAATTTTGGTGTTACTGAAACAGATGGTGACAGTCTTGTTTACAACTTCATTTGTGGTTATTCAAACTGGAATGCCGGTGCTAATACGGGTACAAATAACATCTTTAGAGCTCCTTACAGCTGTACAAGTCCGCTTGCAGGAATTTCGATCAACCAGAGAAATGGTAAGGTAACCTTTACGCCGACAATCACAGGAAACTGGGTATTGGTGGTAGAAGTAAGGGAGTACGATCGAAACGGTAACTTCCTGGGTTCTGTGATGCGGGATATTCTATTCGTAGTTCAAACCTGTGCGAATCAGCAGCCGCGTCCAAAAGCGCCGATCACTGTCTTCCAGGGAACAGGATCTCAAATTGACTCAAACTCAGTGGAGGTTTGTATTGGAGAAAACTTCACCTTCGATGTGACGATTACTGATCCAAACCCGAATGATTCATTAACGCTTCGTTCAAACGTTACAAAAGTACTTCCAGGTGCAACCTTTACCTGGAGCTCAACAGGAGATACGGCGACTGCAACAATTTCGTGGACGGCCACCCCTGTGAATGGTCTGTTCTATGGTTTCTATATCGAAGCAGATGACGGAGCCTGTCCGATTCCAGGATTATTCTATGCGACCTATGATATAACCATTGTGAATAGTACCTATGCAGGGCCTGACCTTACAATATGTCAGAATTCGCAGTCGGCAGATATTACGGTAACTGGTGGAAATCAATTTACCTGGAGGGCTTTACCTGGAGGTTCTGGGATAAATGTGCCTACAAACTTCTCATGTGACACCTGTCAGAATGTTCAGGCTTCACCAAACATTACTACCACCTATGAGGTGACAAGTAACCTAAGTGGTACCTGTAAGAATATTGACACAATCACTGTTAAGGTTGTGCCTGACTTCACTTTAACCGTGACGCCAGACGACACGATCTGTAATATTGATACCGTTCCGCTTTTGGCTACAGCCAGTGACCCTTCACAGAACTACACCTATAAATGGTCACCAAGAACTCGTTTAAGTAGCGATACTGTAGCGGATCCAGACATTAGAAACCTGAACCTAACTCAAACCTACAAGGTGGTGGTTACTTCAGATTCCGGATGTATTAAAGAAGATGAGGTTAAGATCACTGTTGCAGACCCATTCCCAGAGAATGTTAGAGCAGTTGCGAGCGATACCTTAATTTGCTTGAGCGATACAGTGAACTTCAACGTGAATATGGGAAGTATTCCCGTAACGCAATGTGGTCCAGCTATATATCCTTGTCAAGGCTTTAACTCAACAAGAACTTATGGCTCTGGTACATCTACAAACGGACAAACGAGCTACACGGAACCTTCTCCATATGCTGGTTTCTTCCCAAGTGCAAGACAGCAATACCTATACCGGGCAGCTGACCTTAGAGCAGCTGGTTTGACGGCTGGAAGAATTTCTTCGCTTGGATTCTTCGTAGATAATCTAAATGGTGTGAACCCATTCTTTAATGACTACACCATTAAAATGAAGTGTACTAACCTGAACGCACTCACACGTCAGTGGGAGACAGGTTTGGTAGAGGTTCACAGTGCGAAGACTGTGACGGTCACTACGGGTTGGAATACGCACCAGTTCGATCAGGCATACAATTGGGATGGTAGTTCTAACCTAATAGTTGAAGTGTGTTTCTCAAACATTCTTTCAACGCCGAACAGGTCACGTCACGCTAGAACACGATATACGTCTACTAACTATCGTGCAACAGCCTTCGGATATGATTTCTCAGGGGCAGGATGTTTCACGCCTAATCAATATGCGCTGTCACCGTTTACGGCGATTCCAAATACACAATTCACTATCTGTACTGGAATTGACCCTGCGGGATATACATTTAACTGGTATGCTACTCCAGCTGCTAGCCCAAGTGGATTCTTTACGGCTACGAACATTGAAAACCCAGGTGCTTCTGTTAACCTAACAACTGCAGGTACTTATCATGTGGCTATTCAGGATACATTAGGCGTTTGCTTCGATACCGTGAGTATTGACGTGGATGTTGTAAGCAGATATCCAGTTACACCTAATACGGCTGGTCCTTTCTGTGTGGATTCAGGATGGAGACAAATGATTGCTCCAACACCTTATAATATTATCCCACGGCCAGGTGGAGGTTTCTGGTCAGGTCCAGGTATTATTAATGACTCCTTAGGCTTGTTTGACCCTCAACTTGCAGGACAAGGAACACATACTGTGAAGTATGAAGTGAAAGGGGATGCCTGTGCAGCGGAAGATAGTATACAGGTAGATGTGGTAGGAAGACCGGATCCAACATTTGCTGAAGGTCCATTCTGTGAAAAGGATGCGATTAATACGCTAGACACAAACGCTGCTCACCTAAGAGGATACTTCATCGTAACTTATGGACCGGGTGCGTCTGATACAACGAATAATTTCGATGCGACAAATCCAAACATCAATGCTCCTGATAGCGTACCCGTTACTTACTGGGCGTTTAATGGATGTTGGAATGATACTACTATCGGTATTAAAGTAGACAAGCAATTTGATGCTACCATTGGAACATTTGGACCTTATTGTGCGAATGATGAAGACACCATTCAGCTTACTGCAGCTGATCAAGGTGGAGTTTGGTCTGGACCGGGTATTGTAGGAACAGACGGCAAGTTTGTACCACGTGCTGCATGGATTGGTTCTCATACCATTACAGTAGATAGCACAGGATACTGTGGTAACACTGGAACAACTACGATTGTAGTACCGGACACGATTTTACCTACTATCCTTGACCCAGGACCAATGTGTGATGACGGAGGCCCAGAATGGTCTAGTCCTAAAGAAGTGTTTGGGGTGCCATCAAATGGTCGATGGGCTGCTTCAGGTACACCACCATGGATGCCGTTTACGCTGCAAGCCTTGTTTGTGCCATCGGCAGTAACATCTGCAGGAGGTTATGGAAATTATCCCTTATACTACACTGTAGCTGATACGATCAGCCAGGCGCCAAGAAGAATATGTCGTTACACGGATACATTGGAGATCGTTTTCTCTAAGTCTCCAGAACCGCCAACAGTGCTTGAGGACTTTAACTTCTGTGAAGGAACAAGAGTGGCTGGTATGAGTGTATTGTACGATTCAACTTCTAATAATCAGGTGATCTGGTTTGAGGATCCAACCAATGTGAATGTATTTGATACAATTAGCAATCAGCCTACATTGAACACAAACAGATTGGCTGTAAATGATGGCTTCTTTTATGCTCGTCAAAGAGACCCAGACGGTTGTATCAGTGCTGCACTTGAAGTACCTTATTTCGTAAGGAAGAATCCAATCGCTGCATTCGATGTTGATCCAGTGAAGGTTCAGATCCCAGGTGATCTATCTCTGATCAATAGAAGTGAAGAGGAAAGCAATCCTATCATTGCGCCAGACCTTCTTACAGAATACAGATGGAGAGTTTGGAGATGGGGTTATGACAATAATGCAAATGATTATCTGATCCCTGCGAACAGAGATACCGCAGCTAACATCGTTGGGTATGCTAAGGATACTACCTTGAGCTTCGACGGATTGAGCTATGCTTCAAATTGGGGATTCTATACCGTAGAACTTCGAGTTGAAACGGAATGGGGTTGCTTTGATATAGATACCTTCCAGTTCGAAGTGGATCCATTGATCGACTTTGAGATACCTAACGTGTTCACTCCACCAGCTGTTGGTGCAGCTGAAGGGGATAAGGTGAACGATACCTTCTTGAAAGAAGAAAAACTACTCGGACTTGAATACCTTGAGGGTGTGATCTACAACCGTTGGGGACGTAAAGTCAAAGATTTGAAATACGAAGTTGGTGGCGATATCCAAACAGCCCTATGGGATGGTGGAGACAGCGAAGACGGAGTATACTATTACGTGATCAAGATCAAAACACTGGCCGATGCTACCGAAGAGCAAGTCTTCAAAGGATGGGTCACGCTGATCAGAGAGCGTAACTAAACGTTGTTTGGTGCTTGCGAATTTTCGCAAGCACCAAATAATTATCCTCCTAACCTCAATTGAACTTTATTACTTGTTTGACGTAAAACAGAAAGGAGCCCGATATGATGAAGAGAAATAATAACATACTAGGAAATACGACTAAATGGATTGCGCTTTTGGCAATATTCATGTTAGGAGGTCTCTTCACAAAAGTCGAAGCATCCCACATGGCAGGAGGGCAGATCTGTTATGAGAATGTCGGAACAGATAGTTTTAAAGTAAACCTACAGATATTTCGGGCATGTAGAGGAGCAACTTACAATGCAACCTCGGTGAACGTTACAGCTACAAGTACTTGTGGTGGAAGTACAACGGTTACCTTACAACGTGTAAATGTCAGCCAGGTTCAAGGTGGTCAAGATATTTCTCAGGTTTGTACTACGGGTAATTCAAATTGCCAAAACAGCAATTCAACACAGGGTTATTTGAAGTATGAATATGAAGGGATATTCGTACTGAGGCCACGTTGTAATTCTTGGACCATTAGCCATATACCACCTTGTTGTAGAAACTCTACTGTAAATACCAACGGAGGTAGTGTTTATTTTGAAGCAGTTCTGTACACTCAAACTGACTCTGCAAATAATTCACCTTGTTTTAGAACCAGTGCAATTCCTTATGTATGTGCAGGATTCCCTGTAAGTTATAACATGGGTGCAACTGACCCTGACGGGGATAGTCTTACTTATCAATTTATTTCTGCCAGAAGTAGCGCAACGAATAACATCACATACAGAACAGGTTACAGTGCTTTGGCACCGATTCCTGGGATCACACTTGATTCACTTACTGGTCAGATCAACTTTACTCCAAATATCACTGGTGCATTCATTGTTGTGGTTCAGATCCGTGAATATGATGCCAATGGTAATCTGAAGGGGATAACCATGCGTGACATTCAGTTCAGGGTAGAAACCTGTGCCAATACACCACCCTACGATACTTTAGGGATACAGAATTATACGGGAGTTGGTTTTGTTGACACCGCAAATAATTTGATTGAGGTATGTCTGGGAGACACCTTCTCATTTCAGGTAACCATATGGGATTATGTGGGTTATCGGGAGGATAGTTTGGATACCTTGTTGATCACCTCAAACGTACAAAACGTCTTACCAAATTCAACCTTTGATATAGACTCATTGAATGGAAATGACTCTGTTCACGTTGTTACCATAGGTTGGAGAGCTATTAATACTGGCTCCAGAACACAGACTTTCTTTATTGAAACGAGTGATGATGCTTGCCCGATTCCTGGATTCACCACCTCGAGTTATACGGTTAAAGTAATTCCAGCCACCGAAGCAGGCCCGAACAAGATCATTTGTAAAGGGGTAGATACTGCTCATGTGAATGTGATTGGTGGAACTTCCGTGACCTGGAGGGTGATCTCAGGGGATTCCATTAATTATGGAACAAACTTCTGGTGCGATACAACAGGTCGTGATACGTGTATGCGAGCGCGATTCTTTCCGAGTGTGAATACGGTATATGAAGTGAGTAGTAACCTTGGTCAGGGTTGCAAAACAAAGGATACAGTGACTGTATTTGCAGTTTCTGATTACACAACAACGACTTCAAGTGATACAACCATTTGTTTCTCCGATTCAACCATAGGAATCAATGTCACCCCTTCATTGGCAGGTGGATACTCTTACCGATGGAGACCTTCTGGTGATAAACTTGATTTTGATACGGCTCAAAGTCCGAATGTGACACCGATATTTAGTACAAACTACATGGTGACGATCACCTCTGATTCGGGCTGTATCAAGAAAGATTCAGTTTATGTTGGCGTTACACCACCATTCCCTGCTGAGATTTCGGCACTTGCGGATGATAGTGTAAGCTGCGCTGGTGTCCAAACCAGACTGAATGCAGATCTTGGAAATAACCCGCAGAATTGTGGTGTGTCCAGCTTTGCATGCCCTGGGTCATTGAATTATTATACATCTACAAATCAGACAAATACCAATCAGGCGACCGGTTCTGGACCAGCTGCATGGCCAGCCCCTTATGGTAATGGTTACCGTTCCGCCAAAATGCAATTCCTATACAGAGCATCTGAGTTAAGTAATATGGGTATCTCAAATGGTATGTTTGAGTCAATTGGTTTTTACATTGTTTCTAATGCAGGGACCAATACCTACAGGAATTTCTCTATCAAAATGGGTTGTACGACAGATACAGTATTAGGTCTTTGGAAGACTGGATTATACCAGGTCTTCACCCCAAAGAATGTGACTATTGGAACAGGTTGGACAAGACATTACTTCGATCAGAACTTTAATTACGACGGTGTATCTAACGTAGTGGTTGAAATCTGCTTTGATAATTCAGCAAACCCAGCGACTCAAAGTGCAGCAACTGCATACACTGCAACTGGCTTTAACTCATGCCTCTCGTTTTACACAAATAATGCGGGAGCATGTGCATCTACCAATGTTGCATGGGGCTCTCAAGTAAACCGTCCAAATACATGGTTTGCTCACTGTGGAGCGCCTGATTCAGCGGCCTATTCTTATCAGTGGTCTCCGTCTAACTTGTTAAACAACGACACCTTACAGACACCATTCGCTACTGTTAATTCCAGAACTGAATTCACTGTTACTGTAACGGATACTTTCGGCTTGTGCTACGATACTGCGTCTATTGAGATCAAGATAGCAACCGCTGATGCTTATCCTGATACGACAGTGTGTCCTGGTGATACAGTTCAACTAAGAGCTTTTGCAAGCCCTACTTGTCAGGGTTCAATGAACTTTTATTGGAATAATGGTCAATTCCTCGATAACGATTCGATCTGGAATCCAAAAGCTGTGGTGAATCAAACTACTGACTTTATTGTTACTGCTCAGGATAGCTGTGGTTGTGATATGAAAGATACGATCACCATAACAGTGAATCCAATGAGTCCTCCAACGGCCTTGCAGGTAGAACCAAATTGTAATTCGTCAGATGGACAATTAACGGTTCAGGTCAATGGTGGGTGGTCTCCATTCACATACAGTATTGACACTGGAAACATCTTCCAGTTTAACCCAACTTATGGCGGACTGCCGCAAGGATATTACTCTTATGTTGTCATTGACTCATTGGGTTGTGTCTCTGATACCGTTCACGATACCTTACTCATGCAAGGTGCTCCAGTGATCGACACAGTTGTTGTTACGGATGCTAGTTGTTTCGATTTCCTTGATGGTCAGTTACAGGTTGTAGCTAATCTAAGAGGTGGTATTCCACCCATGGAGTACAGCGTGGATAGCGGTCAAACATGGCAACTACAGAACCCAATAACGGGTCTGGGAGCAAATCATTATTACATCATGGCTCGTTCAGCGAGTGGGTGTGAGTCTCTTCCATACATTGATACAATAGATCACCCTACTCCGCTGGTGATGTCAACGCTTCAATTCTCTGACGACACTTGTTATCAGGAAGGAGTAGCATTCATTGAAGTTGGTGCTACGGGTAGTGTTCCTCCGTACAATTACTCATGGTCTAATGGGGTTAGTACAGCATTAAACAATGGTATCAATGCCGGACAATACGTAGTAACCTTAACGGATGACAATTCCTGTGCGGTGATCGATACCTTCGATGTTGATGAGCCATCTCAAATGACGGTAAGTCAGCTCAAGTTTAATCAGGTTTCCTGCTTTGGATACTCTGATGGTGAGATCGTAGTTTGGGCAAATGGAGGATATGATATCAATGGAGAGACGCCTACTTACCAGTTCAGTATTGATGGTGGACGTAACTTCCAGGGAGCGAATTTATTTGCGTCTAACGATAGTAGTGTTTTCCCTAACCTGATTGCTGGTAGCTATAATATCATGGTAAAAGATCAATTTGATTGTGCTGCTTATAGCAACATTGATGTTACTGAGCCACCTGTCATGACGATATCTAGCAATATTGATTCTGCAACTATTTGTGTGTCAAATTGCGTGCAGCTTAGCGCAAATGCTGGAGGTGGAAACGGTGGAGGCTATGTATACCACTGGACTCCATTGAACACCACAGGACAATTTGTGGATGTTTGCCCAGAAGAAGATCAGATCTATTCAGTATATGCAAGTGACAGTAAAGGTTGTAATTCACCTCCTGCATACATTGATGTTAAGTTGAGAGATAGCCTGAAAGTACTTGTGTCAAATGATACAGCAATTTGTCTTGGAGATGTAGCTCAGTTAGGAGCCCAGGGTATGGGAGGAGATGGAAACTACGCTTATGAGTGGTATCCATTTATTGGAATTTCCAATCCATTCATAGCTAATCCTACGGCAAGTCCAACAAAGAGTGCTCCGTTTAGAGTGAAATTAACTGATGAATGTGGTTCTCCGGCTATAGAAGATACTGTGATGATCACAGTTAATCCTTCACCTGCTCCAGAATTTACAGCAGATACATTCTTGGGCTGTGAGCCAACTCTGATAACATTCAACAATGCCTCTGCATTGCCAGGCACTGAATGCTTCTGGACATTCAACTCTGATACTGTTTATAGTTGTGGAGACGTTACCAAGAAGTTTGAAGCTGCTGGAGTTTATGATGTAAGCCTTACCGTGACGAGTGAATTGGGCTGTACAGAAACGAAATTAGTGGAGAACATGATCACAATTCACCCAACCCCTTGGGCGAGCTTCAGCATGAAGCCTAATCCAACAACTATTTTGGATACTAAGGTTAAGTTCAAGGATGAATCAAAGGGTAAGAAAATTAGATCTTATGCCTGGGAATTTGCAGGACTTGACTCATCATTCAAACAGAATACGCAGTTTATCTTCCCAGAAGACACAGGCTCATATCCAGTGAGGTTAACCGTAACTACTGACAAAGGCTGTGCAGATGATACAACCATCAATTTACTGATCGGTGCAGAATATTTAATGTTCATTCCTTCCGCCTTCACTCCTAACCGCGACGGTAAGAATGAGTACTGGAAGCCTGAAGGCCTTGGGGTCGAAGGTGACAAGTATGAAGTATGGGTGTACGACCGCTGGGGAAAAGTGGTATGGTACTCCAATGACTTCTCTGATGCTTGGGATGGTACATATATGGAGAGTGATGACATCGTGATGCAGGGAATATATACCTGGAAAGTTATTGCAGGAGATGCTGAAAACGAAAAAGGTTTCCACGAGTATTACGGCACGGTCACGATACTTAAATAATGAGGGAACTCATTGATATGCGAGGTTTAACTAAAATACTAATTGTACTTGGGTTCATAGTACTCTCTTCGGGGTTGAATGAACTGAAAGCATCTCACATGGCAGGTGGACAGATCTGCTATGAGAATGTTGGTACTGATAGCTTTTTAGTGAATGTACAGGTATTTCGCGCCTGTAGAGGAGCTGGATATCAAGCCACCTCTATTAATGTTACAGCCAGTAGTACCTGTGGTGGTAGCACAACAGTAACCTTACAGAGAGTAAATGTGAGTCAGGTACAAGGAGGACAGGATATCTCACAGGTTTGTACAACGGGTAACTCCAATTGCCAGAATAGTAATGCAACTCAGGGTTATCTGAAGTATGAGTATGAAGGGATTTTCGTTCTGAGGCCTAGATGTAATACCTGGAGGATAAGCCATACGCCCCCATGCTGTCGAAATTCAACAGTAAACACAAATGGAGGAAGTGTATACTATGAGTCGATACTTTATACCCAAACAGATTCAGCTAATAATTCGCCGTGTTTTAGAACCAGTGCAATACCCTATGTGTGTGCGGGCTTTGCAGTAAGCTATAATATGGGTGCCACTGACCCTGATGGAGACAGTTTGACCTATCAATTTAGTTCTGCAAGGAGTGCTCAGAATACGAACATAACCTACAGAACAGGATACAGCGCTCAGGCTCCAATTCCAGGTATTACCCTCGACTCACTAACAGGTCAAATTAATTTCACTCCAAATATTACGGGTGCATTCATTGTGGTGGTTCAGATCCGAGAATATGATTCTAATGGTAATTTGAAGGGGATAACAATGAGGGATATTCAGTTCAGGGTGGAGACCTGTGCGAATACACCGCCCTATGATACCTTGGGAATCCAAAATTATACTGGAGTCGGGTTCTATGATACCACTCGAAACCTTATTGAGGTATGCCTTGGAGATACGTTTTCTTTTCAGGTGACCATCTGGGATTATGTTGGATACAGGGAAGACAGCTTGGATACCCTGTTGATTACATCCAATGTGCAAAATGTATTGCCGAATTCGACAATGAGTATCAATGCGATCAATGATTCAGTGCATGTGGTGACCATAGGCTGGAGAGCAGTGAATACCGGAACGGCAAGTCAGTCATTCTTTATTCAAACAAGTGATGATGCCTGTCCCATACCAGGTTTTACCACCTCGAGTTATACTGTAAAAGTGATACCTGCCACTGAAGCAGGTCCGCCCAAATATATTTGTCGGGATCGTGATACAGCAAGAGTGAATGTTATTGGGGGTTCAGCGGTCACCTGGAGAGTGCTTTATGGTGATCCCTTATCCTATGGTAACAACTGGGAGTGTGATACAACTGCTCGAGATACTTGTATGAAAGCAAGGTTCTGGCCTCAAAACACCACCCTTTATGAAGTGAGTAGTAATCTGGGTCAGGGATGTAAAACAAAAGACACGATCAAGGTGGTCGTAGCAGATGACTTCTCGACGCCGATCAGTTTGGATACAACCATTTGCTTTAATGACTCAACCATACAGATCGATGTTAACCCCAGCCTTACCGGAAGAAGCTTCACTTATAAATGGGCTCCGAGTACCAAGGTGGATAATGATACGATTAAGAATCCAAATGTCACCCCGATCTTTAGCACTCAGTTCAATGTGACTGTAACTTCTGATTCAGGTTGCATAAGAGATACCTTTATGAATGTCACAGTGACTCCACCATTCCCAACGGTGATCACTCCAGTAGCTGATGATACGGTTGCTTGTGCAGGTTCACCAATAGGTTTGGAGGCTCAACTTGGACATGTTCCTACATCTTGTGGTGTAAGCACATATGCCTGCTCAGGAACAGAACTTGATATCACTTTCGGAACAGGGGCATTGGCAAATAGCGCTACGGGAACGGGTCCGGCTGCATGGCCAGCGCCATATGGAGGATCGTATAATTCCGCAAAGCATCAATTCTTATTCAGAAGATCAGAACTCGCCGCTCAGGGAATTGATAAAGGAATGATCACTGCTATTGCTTTAGACGTTTCATCTGTGAATGGTAGTGCTAATTATAACTCATTTACGATCAAACTCGGATGTACGAACGATACAGTACTTTCACAGTGGCAAACCGGCTTAGGTCAAGTATTCAATCCAAAAACGATCACAGTTGCTTCAGGTTGGAATAAGCACACATTTGACGCGAACTACGACTATGATGGTCAATCAAACATTGTAGTTGAGATTTGTTTCAATAACAATACGAACTCTCAGAGTTCAGCTACTCGCTACACAGCAACTACTTTCAATTCATGTTTGAGTCAATACTCAAATGCTGGTAATGCTTGCCAGTCTAATTCCGTATCATGGGGCTCTACCTCAAATAGGCCTAACATGAAACTGACCTATTGTCCTGGGCCAGATACAAACGCCTACACCTACCAGTGGATACCGAGTACCTATTTGAACAATGACACGCTAAATAGCCCAACGGCTACAATTTACGATACGATAAGCTATCAGGTAGTGGTCAACGACACATTTGGAAAGTGTTTCGATACGTCTTCTATTGTGACGATCAAGCTTACCGATGTTGAAGTTGCCCAAAATGATACCGCAGTTTGTCCTGGGGTTCCGGTTCAGCTTGGTGCCAGTGGTTCTTCAAGATGTCCGGGTGGAGGATATTATGCCTGGACTCCTGGAAATGTGTTCAATGATGACAGTATTGCGAACCCAATAGCAACTGTATATAATGACACTAAGATTGAAGTGAACTTTTATGATACTTGTGGCTGTTCTACCACGGATACTATGTGGATCCGAATGAAAAGCTTTGATCCTCCAAACATCGTTAGGACAGATCCCACTTGCGGTTTTGATAATGGAGTTTACCAAATATCAGGAAGTGGTGGAGTTGCCCCTTACACATATAGTATTGATAGTGGAAATAATTACCAGAATAGTGGAGTCTTCAATAATCTGGCAAATGGCTTTTATGAGATCGTGATCAAAGATGCTGAAGGTTGTTACTCGAGCAAGTTTGACACACTCAAGAATTCTGCCCCGCTAATTGACTCCATTAAACTAACAGATCTGGAATGCTTTGAAGCCGCTGATGGGGAGATCGAAGTGTTTGCCTCTGCAGGTTTTGCACCTTACACTTACAGTGTTGATAGTGGTCAGAGCTTTGTCAGTAATAGCCGAATTTCAGGCTTGAGTGCTGGGGATTATTACGTCATTGTGCAATCTGCAGATGGATGTTTTACAAGGCCTATAAAAGTTACACTTTCACAACCTTCTGAGCTCCTCTCAGGGCTGAGAAAAACGGAAGTAAGTTGCTTTGGACTCTGTGATGCACGCACTATTGCGACTCCACGCGGAGGTGTGCCGCCATATAGCTTTAATTGGGGCAATGGAGCCGCAGCCGATACAGCTTACAATGTATGTGGAGGACTTGACAGCCTGATCGTAACAGATGCCAATGGTTGTGTCTTTGACAGTGTATTTACGGTAGTAGAATTCCCCGAAGTGAAGATCGATTCACTAGACCTTACAGATGTTAACTGCTTTGGATTTGGTGACGGTGAAGTTGGTATCAACGCCAGTGGTGGGAAAACTGCACTCTATTACAGCATTGATGGTGGGCTAAGCTTTAGCCTGAATAAAGACTTTAATGGACTGCTTCAAGGAAATTATCAGGTGATGATTCGCGACATTAATAATTGCCGCGATTCGCAGAACATTGTGATTTCTGAGCCACCGCGACTTCAGTTGAATACAAGCGTGGATAGTGCAACCATATGTATTAGCAACTGTCAAACGATCACAGCATCTGCGACAGGTGGAAATGCAGGACCTAAAACATTCCATTGGGGACCAAATTTGGGGACAGGAAGTAGCATTGACATTTGCCCTGTTGAAAATGGAGTTTATACTATTTACGCTGAAGATCAGAATGGTTGTGTAACTCCAGTGAAAAGGATTCCAATTAACTTATTTGATTCTCTCAAAGCCGTCGTTTCAGAAGATGTAGCAGTATGTAAAGGTGAAGCGGTTCGACTGAATGCGGTAGCATCTGGTGGAAAAGGAAATGGATACCGCTTTAAGTGGTCACCAATCTCTGGTTTGGGTGCTGAGAATAGCGCAACTCCGCTTGCAAGACCGTTCTACCCCACGATGTATTATCTTGAGCTCACGGATGATTGTGGTACACCTGCATATATTGATAGCGTATTTGTGGATGTGTTGAACTTGCCTCCTGTTGACTTCACCACAGAGACTCAGATCATATGCCAACCAGGAGTAATAAACTTTAGGAATATCACTCCGGGTAGTGAGCAATGTTATTGGGACTTCGGAAATGGTCTGCAGATTCAAACTTGTGAGGAAGTTGGAAATAAATATACCAGACCTGGCTTCTATGACGTCAAGTTGGTTGTTACCGACGTGAATGGCTGTACTGATAGTACTGTTTACGAAGACTATATACAGGTTCTGAAAAGACCGCTTGCTGCCTTCAACATGTTGCCTAATCCTGTTGACGTACAGAATACAAAAATGGAATTCAAGGATCGTTCAACAAAGGATGTAGTGAAATGGAATTGGTTCTTTGAATCACTAGGAAATAGTGAGGAGCAAAATCCAAGTTTCACATGGCCTGATGTTGATACAGGTTCTTACCCTGTGCGACTTTTGGTTGAAGCTGAAAATGGATGTATTGACGATACAGTGATGACCGCCATGGTGGGCATGAAGTACAGCTTCTACATACCTAATTCATTTACTCCAAATGGAGATGGAATGAATGAAGTATTCCTCCCAAAGGGTTTTGGAGTAGAGGATGATCAATTCAGAATGGTCATTTACGACAGATGGGGCAAGATCATCTTTGAGTCTACTGATCAAAATGTAGGATGGGATGGAACGATCCCTGAAAATGGTCAACCTGCCCCAGTGGGAACATACGCATGGCGCATCTTCGTTGGTGACTATGAAGCCGAGAAAGGCAGCTACGAGTACATTGGCGAATTGACCCTTATCCGCTAGTCCTTTAATGAAAGATATGGAGTGCCCTGTCCTAGGGGCATTTTGCTATTTTTGAGCTCTAAAGCTTCAATATGGCAGGACATAGTAAATGGGCGAACATCAAACACCGAAAGGGTGCCCAGGACGCCAAGCGCGCTAAGATCTTTACCCGATTGATCAAAGAACTCACAGTTGCCTCTAAGGAAGGAGGCCCCGATGTAGATTCCAATCCACGACTCAGAACGGCGATTCAAAATGCCAAGGGAGCAAATATGCCCAAGGATACCATCGAAAAAGCGATCAACAAAGGTCAGGGTGGTGATGCAGATAACTATGAAGAAGTGACCTATGAGGGTTACGGCCCTGGAGGAATCGCGATTTATGTTGAGGCTACAACGGATAACATTAACAGAACAGTATCCAATGTTAGAGCAATCTTCACTAAAGCAGGAGGTTCACTGGGAAAAAATGGTTCCATCGACTTCATGTTTGAGAGAAAAGGTGTGTTCACAGTGTCTAGAGAAGACATAAAGGTGGATCTGGATGAATTCCAAATGGAGATCATTGATGGTGGCGCCGAGGATGTGGAGATAGAGGAGGACATCGTTTTGGTATATACCTCATTTGAAGATTTTGGGGCTATGCAAAAGAAACTTGAAGAACTGGAGCTCGAACCCAAGAACTCTGACCTTCAGAGAATTCCAATGAATACTACCGCTTTGGATGTCGATACTGCCAAAAAAGTCTTGAGTATGGTCGACAAGTTTGAGGAAGACGATGATGTGAATCAGGTCTTTCACAACCTCGAAATGACCGAAGAATTGGAGGAAGAACTATCAGCCTGATATGAAAGATAAGATAAAAGAGCTCCACAATAAGATTGAAGAAGCCAAGCTCGGCGGAGGAGAAAAGAGGATACAATCTCAGCACGATAAAGGCAAACTAACCGCCCGGGAGAGAATAGAACTATTGCTTGACAAGGGATCCTTTCAGGAGATCGGTATGTTGGTGACGCATCGTTCTACCAACTTTGGACTAGACAAACAAAAGTTCTATGGTGACGGAGTGGTTACAGGTTACGGAAAAGTAAATGGACAGCTGGTTTATGTTTTCTCCCAGGATTTTACCGTTTTCGGAGGCTCGCTTGCAGAGGCGCACGCAGAAAAGATCTGCAAGGTAATGGACCTTGCTATGAAGAATGGAGCTCCGGTGATCGGTCTGAATGATTCTGGTGGAGCAAGAATTCAGGAGGGAGTGGTTTCTTTAGGCGGATATGCTGATATTTTTTATCGAAACACCAGAGCCTCGGGCGTTATTCCTCAAATTTCCGCGGTAATGGGTCCATGCGCTGGGGGTGCAGTATACTCTCCTGCGTTGACCGATTTTATTCTCATGGTAGAAGATACTTCATACATGTTCGTAACGGGCCCAAATGTGGTTAAGACTGTTACCCATGAAGAAGTAACGGCCGAAGAATTGGGAGGAGCTAGTGCGCACTCCACAAAATCTGGCGTTACACAATTCTCCTGCAAGAATGATGTGGATGCCATAGAGCACATTAGAAAACTGCTTTCTTATATTCCAGCGAATTGTGAGGAAGAGGCACCACGCCTTGATTACGAAGCTGGAAACGAGGAGCGAACAGCATTGAACGAGATAGTTCCGGATAACCCTAACCAACCTTATGATATCAGGGAGGTCATAGAAAACAGTCTTGATGATGCCTCGTTCCTAGAAGTGCATAAGAATTATGCGGAGAATATTGTGGTAGGATTTGGGAGGCTTGCAGGGAGATCTATTGGCATTGTTGCCAATCAACCAGCGGTTCTGGCAGGGGTGCTGGATATTCATGCCTCTAAAAAAGGAGCCCGTTTTGTGAGATTTTGCGATTCCTTCAATATTCCCCTTCTCGTGATTGAAGATGTTCCCGGATTCCTTCCCGGTACAGATCAGGAATGGAATGCGATCATTACGAATGGGGCCAAATTACTGTATGCATTCAGCGAGGCCACGGTGCCAAGAATTACCGTGATCACAAGAAAGGCTTATGGTGGGGCTTATGACGTGATGAACTCAAAACACATTGGTGCTGACCTGAACTTTGCATGGCCAAGCGCTGAAATTGCAGTTATGGGTGCCAAGGGAGCTGCTGAGATCATTTTCAGAAAGGAGATCAAGGGAGCAGATGACCCTGCGGCAAAACACGCTGAGAAGGAAGCAGAATATGCAGAGCTCTTTGCAAATCCTTACAATGCAGCAGCAAGAGGTTATGTAGATGAAGTAATTGAGCCTTCACAGACCAGAGCCAAGCTCATTGCCGCCTTTGAATCTGTGCAGAATAAAGTGGATACTTTACCAAGGAAGAAGCACGGAAATATTCCGCTTTAACGGTAGAGCTCCATATAACGAGCGAAGTACTTACCCAGAATATCAAATTCCAGATTGATGCTATCGCCAGCTTTGAGCGCCTTAAAATTGGTATGCTCGTAGGTATAAGGGATGATCGCTACTGAGAATCCATCACTACTGGAATCCACCACAGTAAGACTTACGCCATTTATGCATATGGATCCCTTGGGAACCGTGATATGCTCTTTTGAGGGCTCATGTTTAAAGTAATATCTCCAACTACCCTCATCTTCGATCACTTTTTCTACTTCTCCAAGTGTGTCAACATGACCCTGAACAATGTGCCCATCAAGACGACCATTTATGATCATACTTCTCTCAAGGTTAACAAGGTGACCAACATCCCATGTGCCTAGATTGGTACGAATAAGTGTCTCGTTTATGGCCGTGACGCGATGCTTATCGCCATCCAGTTCCACCACAGTTAAACAGGCACCATCATGCATGATACTCTGGTCGATCTTTAGCTCTTTACTAATTGGACTTTCTACGGTAAAATGGGTGTTTTTCCCATCCCTTTCTACCTCTAGCACTTTGCCTGTGGCTTCAACTATTCCTGTAAACACTTTATTCGCTTGGGGCTCCCTGGCCGTTTTGATTCATTATTGTGACATTCCCTGTGATCGTGCGCGGTGCGATCCCATTCAAACGGATCTCATTCACCACGCAGTGATAAAAGTAAACACCACTGCTGAGTTGCCTTCCAGTTTGTTGGTTTACTCCATTCCACCGTATGTCTGGATCTGTGGTTTCAAAAACAAGGTTACCCCAGCGGTTAAACACTTTCAGGTCAATACTCTCTACGTAGCGATAAGGGAAAGGTCGCATCAAATCGTTTACACCATCTCCTCCCGGTGTGATCACATTGGGCAAACGATAATCTGGACAATTATCCACACATAATCTTCTGCTATACCCACTTTCATTGAGAAAGGAATCAACCGAAGTGATGGCATAACAGCCAGCAACAGACTCCAGGTTTTCAAACCGGATCATGGTATCGGTTGGATTTGTGTTCTCAGCGATCAATTGGTAGTCGCCACCCAGAACAGGGGTATAATAGATATTGTACGCGATCACGTCATCGGCACATGAACGATTAGGGTTCTCCCAGGTCAATTCATTGTAATTTAAGATGCAGTCACTATCAATCAGAGGATTTGGAGGGGGACAAGGGGTGATCGTGTCCTCAGGAGTGCCAGCTGCGATCTGACTGTTGTTCAAAATCGGATCAATGAAACCAGTGGTGCTGTATGAGCCAACACTTCGCACAAAATATCGATACTCGATCCCATTGGTCAAACCTGAGTCAAAATATCCTGTGGAATCAACAGTGTCGATAGGCATAAAGATTCCCATCATTTCTCTGAATACAATGAATGAATCATTGGTCCAAGGGACATCAACATCCCAGCTCAGGAAAAGCCCATTATCTGTTGGCCCTGTTGTCAAATAAATGCTTGCTGCCTTTGAGGTATGACCGACTTTGGTGCCATTACTGAACAGCTCTATACGATAGTAATATTGCTGATCCTGAGTGTTTAGGTTGTTGTCTACAAACACGGTATCGCCCTGGCTAATTCTGCTGAAAAGCGGTGTTTCGCCAACAACTGCGAAGTTGCCATTTCGTGAATTTGAACGAAGTATCTTGTACTGATAAGGCCCTGGATATTGCACAGAGGTATCCAGTTCGGTCGGTTTAGCCCAGGTGATGGTGTCACTTCCGTTTGAAGGGTCTGTTTCATTAACGCTTACCCTTGTGATCACGGGAACATCCTTGTCTAATTCAGCGCACACCTCAAGAGAACTATATCCTTCTACTTCATCGGCATATACTGCAACTATGCGGTAACAATAAACCTGGCCGTGAATCAAGCCATTCCCTTCGTCGTCATCCAGATAACGGGTCACGCCAGGACTGACATTGGCAATTCTGGTAAAGCCATAGGAAGCTGGAATTCCTATTTCACAATCTCCTGGGATGAAATTACTGCTATCGATCTTTCGGTAAATATTGTACGAGCTCACGTTTGCACAAGTCCCGATATCCCAGGAAAGCTCGATACTATTCTTAAAGTTATTCGCACTCGGGTTGATAGGTGCTGGGCCAACAACCCGGATATTCATCGTGGTGAAATTAACGAGTGGATTAAAATTATCATCTTCTACCTTAAAGTGCATTTTGTAAGGTGCTTTGCGAATATGATCGCAAGTGGTTTGCCACCTAAAATTACCTTTTACAGTGTCGAAAGAAATAAAGGGTTGATCAAAAATGGCAGGATCTTGAGCTAAGTCGAGCGGAAGCCCAACCGCTGTGAGTGTTACTTGTTCTCCAGTGCTATCATATGCGACGATCTCCTGATTCAGACTATCGCCAGCATTCACGCACAGATCAGGTAGATCAAGGAACTGCGGGGGAGTATTGACACATGCACTAATTTCAATTTGCATATCTCTCAACACCTGACCAACCCTAAAATAGCGTCCTGTTGTTTCGTCAAGTCGCCATTCAGTTACTAGTATGCATAAATTATATATCCCCTGCAGAACCGGGTTTTCCCATGCAACAAGACCCGTATTTGGATCGATGTTTAGTTCTCCCGTTTTATTGACCGTATTGCCGTTGCGTGTGTAATTCGGAAAAATGTATCCTGTGGCTACCTGACCATTTGAGCCCAAACATTTCGTGAGCTCAAAACTCAAACTGTCTCCATCCGGATCGATCGCACCCGGGTTGTGATAATAAGGCTGGGCAATACAGCCATTATCCAGCGGTGGGAATTGTAGAACCGCAGAATTATTATACCCAACAACAGGTGAGATCACTAGCTCTGTTTTAAGATAGAATGGCTCATTGACAGATTGAGCCATGTTTTGAATGCCTTCAACCCTATTGGGGTCTTCCATGGTGATCTGATATGTGCCTGGTCCGCGATAAGTGTGAGTTGAAACGTAAATATTCTTTTTGAGCAGACCATTTACCAATACTTCTCCCTGACAATCACAATTGATGTTTTGGTCGCAAGGAACCGCATCATTAGAACGATTCACAGTATCCACATCTCCATCTCCATACCTCACTTCCAGTTCACATCGGTCGGCAGCCACCTTACTTGGATCTGTATATGTGACCACAGTGATCTCAAAACTCAAACCTCCGAGGTGACGATAGGTAATTTCACCCGCCCGGTTGTGGGTTGCAAAAGCCTGCGAGGCCCATAGGATCAATATGAAAAGGATAAATTTCCTCATTAAGAAGTGCAACTAGTAAAGATATTGAAAAAACGATATCCCTTTCATAACGTTCGCTGAGAGGGGCTAAACTTCTTGAATGGTCTAAAAAGCTTAACATTCAGGGCTTTTTTGAGCCTTGAATTGCTTAAGTTTGGGAAATTGTCCCAAAATGGGAAAAATGAAAATATTTGTTGTTGAGGATGATGAATTCTATGGGCGCATGCTGAAGCATCAGATCGAACTCGATCGCGATTGCCAGGTTGAACTCTTTACAGAGGGAAATTCGGCGGTTCAATCATTAAGAAAGCACCCCGACCTGATCACGCTTGATTACTCATTGCCTGATGCGAGCTGTGAGAGTCTGATCACGCAGATCAAAGAGCAGCTTCCCGATACACCGATCATTGTGGTTTCAGCACAAGAGAACATCTCAACGGCCATCGAACTCCTTAGGAAGGGAGCCTATGACTACATCGAAAAGAATGATGAGACCAAAGAACGCATCTGGGGGATCTTACGCAACCTAAAAGAGCGTAGCGAGCTTAAGTCAGAATTGGAGCAATTAAAGAACAAGGTTGCTTCTCAATATGATTTTTCAAAGACCATAAAGGGAAGCAGCGCGAGTATCCAACGAATTTTTGAGTTGATGAAAAAGGCGGCCGACAGTAATATCACTGTATCCCTAACTGGAGAAACAGGCACAGGAAAGGAGCTGGTGGCAAAAGCTATTCACTACAATTCAGGCCGGGCAAACAAAGCATTTGTTGCGGTGAACATCTCAGCTTTACCCGAATCTCTGATCGAGTCTGAACTCTTTGGTTTTGAGAAGGGATCCTTTACCGGGGCTGAGCAACAGAGAAAGGGGAAGTTTGAAGAGGCCAATGGTGGCACCATCTTCCTGGATGAGATCGCTGAAATGCCCATGCACATCCAAACCAAGCTTCTGAGAGTGATCCAGGAAAAGGAAGTAGAGAGAATTGGAAGCAATCAAACCATCAAATTAGATGTGCGAGTGATCGTTGCAACACACAAGGATCTTGCAGAATCGGTCAGGAAGGCTGAGTTCAGAGAAGACTTGTATTACCGACTGCTTGGTTTGCCGATCAATTTACCCCCTCTGCGCGAAAGAGGTAATGATATCCTGATTCTCGCCAAGCATTTTTTGAAAGAGTATGCCTTGTCGAATAAAAGTCCTGAACTTTCGCTTTCTGAGGCAGCAAGAGAAAAAATACAGCAATACCCATATCCAGGAAATATTAGAGAATTAAAAGCAGTAGTTGAACTTGCAGCGGTGCTCTCAGATGGTCATCAAATAGAAGAAGAACACATCTCTTTCAATGCAAGCCGACCAATTCGAACTATTTTTGATCAGGGAAAGAGCCTGAAAGAACTGAACAGAATGATCATCCAACAATACCTTGATCAACACGATAACAACGTGCTAAAGGTGGCAGAGATACTGGACATTGGAAAGTCGACGATCTACCGTATGTTAAAAGAAAAGAAATGAGCGAAAAACCTTACAAACTTGACCGACTAGAGGATATTTCCGGAGGTGACAATGCATTCATCAAGGAGATGATCGATATTTTTCTAGGTGATGTTGATTCCAACATCAAAAACTTTGAGCAGTACTACAAAGAGGAAAAGCTCGATGATATAGCTAAACTAGCTCACAAGATAAAACCGACCGTGGATCTGCTTGGGATCGAAAAGATCCATCAGGAAATTAGGGACCTGCGTACAGAAGCTGAAAAAGGCGATGCGAATGACCAGGTATTTGACCTCATCCAAAAAGTAAAGGTCGCCATGATGGAGGCTGCAGAAGCGCTCAGGAAGGACTTTTAAAGCTGATGAGTTTTCTCCCTAAATAGACTCTCCTGATCCATCGGGGAAGGATAATAGCTCCAAGAAATAAGTAGGGATAATAGGTAAATATTCTCCATAATAAAGCCTGAGTACCAGCCATTCCTTCAGGAATATAGTCGGAAAGAAATCCCTGAAAGGCGATCTCGGCAATGCCGGCTCCACCTGGGGTAGGACTGATCAGCATGATGACCCACATCACCAACTGCCGTGCATAAACCATCATGTGCTCGTTAAAGCTGATCGATGCGATGGCCATGATCAAACAATTCACAACCCAGAATCTGGCGGTCCAACTGAAGAATGTCGCCCCAAAGGCTCTGGCCCAAAAACCTATTTTTTTGCCTTTGAGCTCCTTGCTGGTAATGATGAGGTCATTGCCAGTTTCAACCGCTGACCTTCGCCACTTTTTCAGAAAGGGAGCTGAAAAAACCCAAACCATCAATCGTTTTGTGGCCATTGGAAAGAAAAAGATAGACAGCAGGATCATGGTCGTTAGCATGAGAATGAAACCATAGCCAATATAAAAGACCACCTGCGGACCATATTTACTGCCCATGTATTCCTGTGCTTCAGCGGGAAATAGGAATTCTGTATTCACGGTCATGAGAACCAGCGGTACCATCAGGATATAAAAAAGCTCATCTAAAAAAGCAGTAACCATCACAACAGCCGTACTCCTGCCTAGCTTGATTCCCTCTTTGTTCACAATGAAGATCGCAACGCCAGAACCCCCAACCACAGAAGGAGAAATGGCGGAAGCAAACTCCCAAAGCATGATGGTATCAAATGCATTTCGCCATTTGATCTTGTAGTCGGTCAATACTCTGATCCTGTACATGTAACCAGCGTCTCGCGTAGCCACCATGACCAGTGCCAGAAAAAGCCAGAAAATGGTATGCCAACCCCAACTGAGCTGAGACATTTGCTGAGCATCAAACTCTTTCCACAAAATGTAAGCAGCAACTGACAGTCCCAGACCTATTGGAATGAAGATACGAGTGGGACTCAATAACTGCCTGATTGGGCTTTTCTTCTTTCCCATGGACTATTTCCTGCTAATTTTGCTTTTCCAAATTCTGAAATGAACAAGATCTATCATCTCGCTACATGCTCAACCTGCAAGCGAATCTTAAAGGGAATAGAAAACCTTGACCGCTTCGTTTTACAGGACGTCAAAACTACCAAAATTTCTGCTGGACAATTGGAGGAACTCAAGTCGATGGCTGGCTCATATGAGGCCTTATTTTCTCGCCGCTCCAGACAATATGTAGCCAGGGGCTTAAAGGACAAAGCGCTGTCGGAAACCGATTACAAAGCACTGATTTTTGAAGAATATACCTTTCTAAAACGGCCTGTGATCGTTTATGAGAAGGAGATCTTCATAGGTTCTTCAAAAGCTAGCGTTGAAGCACTTTACAGTAAGGTAAATTCTTGATCCTTGAATCGTTCCCTCCTCTTTGCGCATCTTGCCCTTTTTGCAGTAAGCGTGATCTATGGGCTCAACTACGTTTTGGCTAAGGATGTCATGCCGGATTACATTGCTCCGAGTGGCTTCATTTTACTGCGGGTAGCTGGAGCTGTTTTGCTTTTTTGGATCGTGGCTCCTTTTGCCGCAAGAGAAAAGGTTCGCAAGCAGGATTTACTCAGACTCGCCATTTGCGGTTTGTTTGGGGTGGCAATGAACCAACTGCTTTTCTTTAATGGACTGAACATCACAAGCCCGATCAATGCGGCGATCATGATGACCACAAATCCAATTCTCGTTCTGATCGCGGCAGCGATCATCCTTAAACAGCGCATCACCGTATCTAAAGTTGTTGGAATTCTTCTTGGACTCGCAGGAGCTTTGGGTTTGATCGCTTTCGGAAAGAGTTTTGGATTTGGAAGTGATACCCTGGCTGGTGACCTACTGGTCTTTCTGAATGCGATGAGCTACGGGGTTTATCTGGTGCTGGTAAAGCCTTTGATGAAAAAGTATGCTCCCATAACGGTGATCAAGTGGGTATTTCTATTCGGGCTGATCATTGTGATCCCTTTTGGTGGAGAGCAGTTCAGTCAGATCGAATGGTCGGGTTTCCCTTCATTCATATGGTGGGAAACGGCCTTTGTGGTGATAGGAACAACCTTCTTTGCCTACCTATTAAATATATATGCACTCAAGCGAGTGGAGCCAAGCGTGGTTAGCATCTACATATACTCTCAACCCCTACTCGCGGCAATCGTTGCCATTGCTTTGGATAAGGATCAGCTCGACATGAACAAGATCCTTTCTGCTGTTTTGATCTTTACAGGAGTTTATTTAGTGAGCAAACCAGGTGGCAATAGGCAGCGCACTTAGCTTTATTTACTTTTGCCCCATGATATTATCCATGACAGGATTTGGGAAGGCCGAAGGACAGTTCAAAGGCCTCCGAATTAGTGCAGAGATCAGGTCGCTGAACTCAAAGACCTTTGACTTCAAATCCAGACTACCACAGGAGTACCAGGAAAAAGAGCTCGAATATAAATCTCGCATCCAGGAGAGTATGAATCGCGGTAAGGTAGACTTGATGCTGGAGCTGGAAAGAAACGATGATCAGGCTGCTCACAAGATCCAGGTCAATACCCTCATGCAGTACATCAAACAGATCGATGAAGTTGAGGAACTTTCTGGGCGAAAGGCGAGTCAGGCTATCGAATACCTATTGA
>CBFHWY010000002.1:0-76135 GCA_965659675.1 Salibacteraceae bacterium
CCCGATATTATTACCCAAGCGTCAACGCAGTTTAGGTCCAAGTTTAGATCGTAAAATCATTGGATTATATGGTTTAGGTATGAGTTATAAAGACATCTCTGATCACATTTTGGAGATGTACGGCATGGATCTTAGCAAAGCCCAACTGACTGCTATCACTGATAAGGTGTGGCCAGAGATTGAAGAATGGCGCACACGACCGTTAGATGAAGTATATCCATTTGTTTGGCTAGATGCGCTTTATTACAAGGTGCGTCAGGATGGTCAGATAAAGTCTATGGCAGCTTACCTGGCTTTAGGCATGAATGTAGAAGGAGAGAAAGATCTGTTGGGGATCTATTTAGCTGAAACTGAAAGTGCCAGTTTTTGGCTACAGGTTCTCTCAGATCTAGAAACACGTGGAGTAAAAGACATCCTCATTGCGAGTATAGATAACTTAAAAGGCTTTAAAGATGCCATCAATACGATCTATCCAAAGACAGATGTTCAGCTCTGTATTGTCCATCAAATAAGGAACTCTATTAAGTATGTGACCTGGAAGGATCAAAAAGAGGTTATTCGTGACATGAAGCTTATTTACAAAGCAAACGACTTAGAATCCGCTGAATATGAGCTAGAGAAGTTTGAAGAGAAATGGACCAGGCGATACCCCGCTATGGTCAAGTCATGGAAGATGAACTGGGAAGGCTTATCTACTTTCTTTGCTTACCACCCAGAGATTAGAAAGATCATGTACACGACTAATTCTATTGAAGGCTTTAACCGAAGAATCAGAAAAGGAACTAAAACTAAAGGAGCGCTGCCCTCTGAAAGAGCTCTTTATAAACTCCTTTATCTTGTTAGTCAACACGCTAACAAACGTTGGAGTAGGCCCCAATCATGGACTAAAGTAATCTCTATATTAGCTATGACTCAAGGAAAAAGAATTGGATTAAAAGAATGACACACTTAAATGAACACTCCCTCAGAGGTCAGAGATCGACGCATAGATCCTAACCCCCCCGCCCTCCGCCCTCCGACTACTAACTCCCAAACACTACCTTTGCCGCTATTTTTTAAAAAGAAAAAGCGAAGCATGCGCAAATACCTGAATTTATTTGATTTCAAGCAGAAAGTAGACTACAAGATCGAAGTGCTATCGGGTTTAACCGTTGCTATGGCCCTGATCCCTGAGGCGGTGGCCTTTGCCATGATCGCAGGTTTGTCTCCACTCACTGGACTCTATGCTGCTTTTATGATGGGTCTGATTACCGCTATTTTCGGTGGTCGTCCAGGGATGATATCTGGAGCTACGGGAGCAGTTGCGGTCGTATTGGTTAGTCTCGCTCAATCACATGGAGTGGAGTACATTTTTGCCACGGTAATTTTGGCTGGAATCATACAGGCAGCGGCTGGCTTCCTCAAGCTGGGAAAATTCATGAGACTGGTCCCTCATCCAGTGATCTTCGGGTTTGTGAATGGTTTGGCGATCATCATTTTTATGTCTCAACTCGATCAATTTAAGGACCCGTCAGGAAGCTGGCTCACAGGAACAGCACTCTATATTCTCCTCGGACTGGTGCTGCTGACTATGGTAGTGATCTGGCTGTTGCCGAAGCTCACCAAGGCAGTTCCTTCTTCGCTGGTGGCTATACTTCTCGTATTTGGCCTGGTTACCCTATTTGGGATTGATACCAAAACAGTGGGTGATATCGCATCGATCAAAGGTGGCTTTCCTCCTTTTCATATACCCATAGTGCCTTTTGAATTAAGTACGCTTCAATTGATCTTTCCCTACGCCCTGATCGTTGCCGGTGTTGGTCTGATCGAGAGTTTACTGACACTGAACATCGTTGATGAGATCACCGAAACAAGAGGTAGTGGAAACAAAGAAGCAGTCGCTCAGGGGGCCGCTAATATTCTATCCGGACTTTTTTCTGGAATGGGCGGTTGTGCGATGATTGGGCAGAGTCTGATCAATATCTCCAATGGAGCGCGGGCTCGATTATCAGGTATTGTAGCCGCTACAGTAATGCTTGGATTTGTAATGTTCGGATCGGAATTGATCGAAAGCGTTCCCATGGCGGCATTAACTGGCTTGATGATCATGGTTTCGATCGGGACCTTCGAATGGGCCAGTTTAAGAACGGTCAATAAAATGCCAAAATCGGATATTCTTGTGATGGTGATGGTCACCCTGGTAACGGTCTTACTTCATAACCTGGCCCTGGCAGTGATCATAGGGGTCATCATCTCAGCTTTGGTTTTTGCCTGGGATAATGCTAAGCGAATCCGGGCGAGAAAGCACATTGATGAGAATGGAGTGAAGCATTATGAGATCTACGGACCCTTGTTTTTTGGATCGATCACGGTCTTCAACGAAAAATTTGATGTTCAGAATGACCCCGATGAGGTGATTATCGACTTTCAGGAAAGTAGAGTGGTTGATATGTCGGCCATCGAAGCCCTGAACAAACTGACTGAGCGTTATCTCAAAAATGGAAAGAAACTCCACCTAAAGCACCTTAGTCCAGATTGCCAAAAGCTGCTCAAGAACGCAGAGAAGGTAATCGATGTAAACATAATGGAAGATCCAACCTACAAGGTGGTGGTGGATGAGGTTTAGATGCTAGGGGTTGGGGGTCAGGAGTTAGAGGTCAGGGGTCTGGTGCCAGGCTTCAGGTTTCAGGCTTCAGGTTTCAGGCTTCAGGTCACAAGCTTTTTGAACTGCAAAATATCAAGTGTAGAATCGGCTTGACGGTAGAAAAGGAGCTGGTCTTCGAGTGCCCCGACACTTCGGGGTGTATCGAGAAGAGCATTTCGTTCCAAAACACCTAGCACAAGTACTAAGCTATATCTTCGCCCCATGGAAACTAAGATCAATATTCGTCAGCTTGGAAATGACAAGCAATTTCAGGCTGAGAACGAAAACGGAGTCAGTGTTTTAGTTGATGGAACCGAGGAGAAAAAAGGCATGCGCCCCATGGAGCTTTTGCTGTCAGCACTCGGCTCTTGCTCTGCTTTTGATGCGGTGGATATTCTTAAGAAACAGCGACAAAAGCTCGAAACCTTTGACCTGAAGATCACCGGCAAAAGACCTGTCGAAGGTTATCCAAAACCATATGAGTCAGTGCATTTTGAAGTGAAGATCTCCGGAGAAGTAGAGTTTGAAAAGGCGCACAGGGCACTTGAGTTGTCCATAGAAAAGTACTGTTCAGTGAAAGAGAGCCTGAATCCGCATATTCCAGTTACTTTTTCATTGGAGATCATTGAACAATAACAGCATTATATCCTTTTAACCACATGAATCAGCATTTTCTACAGCAGCTTTACAATGAGAACAGAGACTGCGCAAAGTGTCCTTCACCGCAGCGCATTGAGGACTTCGTTAGGGCTTTGATCTCTTTTTTGTTCCCCGATTTTGATAAGAAAGATTTTAATTCATTCAGAGAATTTCGGCTATTCGCTGACCAACTCAAAGTGGACCTCGAATTGATCCTGAGTAGGAATCCGGACCTGGTTGACGAACACACGAATGTGGTTGATGCCTTTTTTGATGCAGTTCCAAACTTGCATGAATTGATCGAAGAGGATGTACAAGCTATGTTGGCTGGAGACCCCGCTGCCAGAACCCGTGAAGAGGTGATCAAGTCTTACCCAGGATTCTATGCCATTGCTTCCTATCGCATTGCTCATCTTCTTAAGACCCTGGGAGTACAGCTTATCCCCAGGATCATTACTGAGATCGCTCACAGCAAAGCGGGTATCGACATTCATCCAAGTGCGCAGATCGGAAGGCATTTCTGTATCGATCATGGCACAGGGGTGGTGATCGGCGAAACCACGATCATTGGTGATCATGTCAAGATCTACCAGGGGGTGACCCTCGGAGGTTTGAGTGTCGATAAATCACTGGCAGAAACAAAAAGACATCCAACAATTGAAGATAATGTGGTGATCTATGCTGGAGCAACCATTCTTGGCGGTGAAACGGTGATCGGGAAGAACTCCGTCATTGGAGGTAATGTGTGGTTGACCCGTTCGGTGCCCGAGGGAAGCAAGGTTTACTACAAGGTGAATTTAAGCCATGCCAATGGCGACACAGATACCATTGAGATCAAATGAGTTTATTGGACGAAATAGGAAATACCCCGCTTATTCAGCTTGAGAGGATATGGACCAACCCAAAGGTGAAGATCTATGCCAAAATGGAAGGTCATAATCCTGGTGGGAGTGTAAAAGACCGTGCAGCTTATGGCATGATCAAAGGGGCGCTAGATCGAGGAGATATCAAGCCGGGCGATCGCCTGGTAGAGGCAACCAGTGGAAATACAGGAATTGCCATGGCCATGATCGCGAATCTTCTTGGAATAAAGGTGACGCTCATTATGCCTGAGAGCGCTACGGAAGAAAGAAAAAGTACCATGCGCGCTTTTGGAGCAGAACTCATCCTGACCCCCTCTGAAAAGACCATTGAGTATTCCAGAACTTTAGCCGAGGAAATGGCCAGTAGCGGTGATTATTTTATGCTCAACCAATTTGGTAACGACGATAATTGGAAGATGCATTATCGCACAACTGGTCCTGAGATCTGGAAAGATACTGCACAGGAGGTCACACATTTTGTAAGTGCCATGGGCACCACGGGAACCATCATGGGCGTATCTACCTTCTTGAAGGAACAAAATCCGAATATTCAGATCATCGGAACACAACCTACAGAGGGAAGTAAGATTCCAGGAATCAGACGATGGAGCCCTGAGTTCTTGCCAAAGATATTTGACGCCTCAAAAGTGGATCGGGTGTTGGATGTGAGTCAGGATGAAGCAGCAGACATGGCCCGACAACTGGCCTCCAAAGAAGCCATCTTTTCGGGTATGAGCGCAGGAGGTGCCTGCGCAGCAGCACTTGAACTTGCTGAAGAGCTGGACAAAGGCGTGATCGTATTTATTGCCTGTGATAGGGGAGATCGATATTTGAGTTCAGACCTCTACCGGGATCTTTAGGCGCAAATCATTTTCGAGTTCTTACTCTGCCTCCGCGAAATACTCGTAGAAATAAGGAATGGTCTCAATACCTTTCAGATAATTGAATACCCCGTAATGTTCATTAGGGGAGTGAATGGCATCACTGTCCAGACCAAAACCCATCAAGATCGATTTTGATTTCAGCTCCTGTTCAAATAGAGCAACAATAGGAATACTACCACCTGATCGAACCGGCACGGGCTTTTTTCCAAATGTTGTTTCAAAGGCTTTACTCGCTGCGCGGTAGGCATGATCACTGGTATGGGTCACATAACCATGTCCCCCGTGAAGCGATTTCACTTTCACCTTTACACTTTTTGGAGCGATGGATCTGAAGTGCTTTTCGAACTTTTCAGAGATCTCATCTGGAGTTTGATTTGGGACAAGTCGCATGGAGATCTTCGCATGGGCTTTTGATGGGATCACTGTCTTGGCTCCCTCTCCAATGTAGCCGCCCCAGATTCCGTTTACGTCGAGGGTCGGACGAATGGAGTTTCTTTCCATGGTTACATAGCCTTTTTCGCCATGAACATCTTCAATATCGAGTGCCGCTTTATAGTCATCCAAACTAAAGGGTGCTTTGGCCATCTCCGCGCGTTCTTCGTCACTTAATTCTTCCACATGATCATAGAATCCAGGAATGGTGATGTGATTGTTCTCATCCTGCAGAGAGGCGATCATTTGAGTTAAAATATTGATCGGATTGGCCACAGCTCCACCGTATAACCCTGAGTGCAGATCGCGGTTGGGACCAGTCACTTCTACCTCCATATAGGCCAAACCTCTCAAGCCAGTGGTGATAGAAGGAATGTCGTTGGCTAGCATGCCGGTATCTGAGATCAGAATGACATCGTTTTCTAATTTGTCCTGGTTGCGTTTAACATACCATTCCAGATTAGCTGAACCCACTTCTTCCTCGCCTTCGATCATGAATTTCACATTACATGGAAGGGAATTGTTTTGCATCATCAGCTCAAAAGCTTTAACATGCATGTACATCTGACCTTTGTCATCACAGGCACCACGAGCGAAGATCGCTCCTTCTGGATGAATCTCAGTCTTTTTAATTACTGGCTCAAAAGGACCTGAGTCCCACAATTCGAGCGGATCAGCAGGCTGAACATCATAATGGCCATAAACCAAAACGGTTGGTTTTGATGCATCAATGATCTTGTCGGCATATACCACAGGATAACCTGGCGTTTCACACACTTCAACATTATCTGCCCCAGCTTCTTTTAGTCGCTTTGCAACTTCATCAGCCGTTTTTAAGACATCATCTTTATAAGCCGGATCGGCACTGATGGATGGAATTCGGAGTAGATCAAATAGCTCGTCCAGATAGCGTTGTTTATTCTCTTTAATAACATCAGAATACTTTGACATAGGTCTCGATTTTTAGGAGCGATGAATTTAGTAGTTTTAGTGATTGGCTAAAAAGTGTTGTCCTAAACATTGGGGTATCTACAAAGTGCAGAATAGTCGAATAATTATAAAATGACGATAGAAAGTTGGAGATTTGTTGGTCTATCACTGCTAGGCATAAGTATTTGTTGTTTCACGATAAAGAATTCGAATGCACAAGAATTTCATGAGCATTTTACAAGTCCATATTCTGCTGCGGGTTTTAGATCAGGAATATATCATGCCCCTTTTTACTATTTTGTAGGTCAATATGTAGACACCACAAGTCGCGTTCATACTATAGCCTATAAGGTTCACCCAAATGGTAATAGGATTGATTCATTAGATATCGCATTCCCAAATGCAAACACTTACAATGGATGGTATGGTTCTTCTTTTTGGTCTATAGCTGAGGACTGTCTAATTATTGTGGGAAGCACATGGGATTCTATTAAGAAAAACACTTTATTAGTAATTAAGGCAGACGAGAATTTACAACCGATTGATACATTGGACCTGCTTGGCCTTGATAGATATCAAGCTTTCTTCAAAGGAATAGAAGATACTGATAGTAGTTACCTGTTTATAGGTCAATCTAAAAAGAGAGATACTGCCTTCAGTGATATGCTTTTCATGCGCCTTTCACATGATGGTACAATACTAACGGAGCAGTATTACAGCAGCCCGAGAGATGAAGGCGCTTTTGGTGTCGATACTATTCCTGGAGGGGGCATTTATCTTACGGGAATCACTTTTGGAATGGGAAACGGAAATGGACAATATCCCGACATAGTGCTTTACAAACTTGACACCTCATATTCTGTGGTTTGGCGAAAAATAATAGGTAACTACTATGCCGATTTTGTATATGACTTAAGCACAACGAAAGATTCAGGTGTTGTGATTGGGGGATTGTTAAATACTGAATTTTCAGGTACGTCGAAAGGTCTTCCATACCTAGCAAAGTATTCGTATTCTGGTAACCTAGAATGGGATACTTTGATTGAAGGTTCTCCAGCGGACGGAGGTATTCAAGGATTACATGTTTTGGAGTGTGGTGATATATTGGGTTGCGGGTTGCACTATGATCTTGATGTTTCTATTCAAGGTTTTGGGTACATTTTTAGAGCCGATAGAAATGGAGTTTTCAGGACTCACATTATTGATACAGGAAAGGCATCAGGGGGTTACTCATGGAGAGATATACGACCTGCTCCTAATGAAGGAATAGTGCTCGCTGGATTGATGGGGTTAAATTCTGGCCCTAATGCGAACGAGAGTCAATTTTGGATAAGGAAAATTGATTCAATAGCCAGCATGAGTCTTTGTGACGATTCTTTGGATGTATCCATATATTCCTCGGACAGACCTTTAAATGAATATCAAATCTATCCAAACCCAAACAGTGGTATTTTAAATGTAATTGGAGACTTAGATGCCATTGAAGAAATCACGATCTACAATTCTTTTGGTCAGTTGATTCATGTTATTCATGATATTGAACATGGCCGATCAATATCCATTGATCACTTGCCAGCTGGAAACTATTTTATTTCGATTCGAACAGTGAACTCACTTGATTTTAGGAATTTAGTTGTGAATTAGAAAGCTTCCCCCGCTTCTGCGCCTCACTAAAGCGCGCCTGCCTGCCAGAGCATAGAGAAGGTTAGATTATGCACAGCTATCGCGAGCTTTGTATAACTAGGCAGAATTTGTGAGTGTGAGTTGGAGTGTGAGAGTGGAGGAATCATTCTCTCGCTTCGCTCGAGGATGATAGTAGAGGTCTCCGCTGTAGCTCATTAACGCTGTCTTGAGAAATGGGTAGAAACAAAAAGCTCACCTTCGCTTCCTGAAAAATTCGGAAGCTTCGGTGAGCGAAGGTGGAGCCAAGTGGACAAAAGTCGAACCAGTTTGAGGAGGATTTGGAGTTGATATTGAAAGTTTGGGAAAAATAATAGTTCAACAAATTCTTTCTCTTGTGCCTTTCACTAATCTGGTATGTGTTCTCCGCAAATTAGGTTGTATTGTATTGAATGAGGTTGGAATCCTGTATAAGTTATTCAATCAAAGTCTAAGCATATTCATGCCCGCTAAAATCTAATTTGAAGGTTAGCTATAAGTTCTATTTTCTAGGGAGTTTCTTCAATACCTTGTTTTTCAGTGAATCTCTTGATTCATTGAGTCTCTTTGAATATTTGTTGGCGTTTTCAATGAGGTAACCTTCTTCAAGTTTAATCATGTTTAGGTTCATTATCAAAGCATTTGCTTTTTCAGCAATTAGGTGAGAATCTATATCGTGTCTTAGTTTTGATAGTATTTCAAGCAATGGAAGAAGAAAGTTCGCCTTGAAATTAGCTAGGTCAATTATTCCTTCTTCTTGAAGTGGTTTTATGTAACTATCAAAAAGGGTACTCATCTCACCCTGTTCCTCAATGTGTTTATTATCAGTCCTTTTTTCCAGTTTAACCAGATATTTTCCGTATTGACGATAAATTTGATTTAGATTCGAATTTAAGCTCGAATACTCCTCAGAAATTTTCTCAATTCCCTTGTTGTATGAAGACTTACTCAATTCAAAATTCTGAGATACCGAGGAAATCAAACCAAAAATCGTGTTTGATAATCGTGGGTTCTCTTTCAATTGAGTTGCGGATAGTGTAAGATCTAAGTATCCAACAAATTTGTCTTTATCTAGTGAATTCAATACCTGACAATCCAATCCCGTACTTAACTCTAGATCAAAAGCGTTATATGGATTAGATTTCACCTTTTTCGAAAATGATTCAAAATTTTCAATTTGCTTTTCAAGCGCTAAGTCTAGGAATTCGAGTTCTCTTTTCCACCTTCGGCCAATTTGATAAAGTTCCATTCGGTTACTGATAAGAATTCCTGTATAGGAAAGCAGTGAACCAACTATAATCAAGACTATTTCTTGTAAACCGAAATCATTGTCAATACACCTTGCCATAACTATAACTAAGACTGCAATAATGACTACGATGAACGGGTTTTTTAAACTTCGTTCAATGAACTTGTTTTGAATCATTTTTCATTATTTTAAATCATTACACGTAAAGCAACTTAATGATCAAAGAGATAAAGGTACCCCTCTCTAATACTTGCCTTTCTTTCGTCTGACTATGATTCGGCAACTTTCGATATCCTGAGATATTTAAGTAAATTTTGCAAATCTGGGTTGTGGTGTGTCTGTGCGAATTAATATGTATCAATAATCAGAAACCCACAGCCTTTGAATTTCATTGCCTGATCGCAAAAAGTACATTCCTGGAGGCTGTTCTTCGCAAAAGAAACCATTAGACTGGCCAGAATAAATAGCATGACCTTTTACATCTATAACTTCTACCATACCAATCTGTGTTTTTAATTCTTCACAGGTCACGTATGAAGGCATTGAAAAGTCTAGGTCCTGAATTTCTTCCTGTGATAAACACATTTCCTGCACACAGCCAAACTTATCCGTTCTAACCACGACAGTTTTTTTAAGGGGATCGTTGATCGACCCTGTAAAATAGAAAGCCTCGCTATTTTCATCATAATTCATTGTCCAAAGCTCACCAATGATCGAATCACTTGGAAACAATGGCACGAGAGCCAGACTGTCAAAATTTGATTTATTACAGGTGAACAAATAAGGTCGTGGTTTTAAGAATGAGTCAAGTACGTTTACAAGGACTGAGATTCTATCATCAAAAACTTTGATGTCAGCCGTGAATGGGTACCCGTCAGTAAAGAAATTTCTAGACCTTAAAACACTGAAGTCGCTTTTGTCTAGCTCAGACATTAAAATGGCGCGTTTAGTATCACGCGTATATCGACAGCTAAATAGGTGTCGATTGTATAATCCAAGAATAGGGTCTGATTTTCCATCATTAGACTCTACAAACTCTTCAAAGGACTTAGTTTGATTTACATATTTAAAGTAGCCTGTTTTACTCGTTGGACGAGATGTACCTATGTAAAAAGCACCAATTATTTGTCCTTCGAATTCCACAGTGTTATTCAATTCATTTCTTGTGTTGTAATACCCTGCAGTATCGAGAATAGTCATTTGTTCTGTAATCAAATGGTATTCTATTGCTTCGAAATGGTATGATGAACCTAAGTAGCAATTCGCTATCAATTTTATTGAGTTGTTACTCAATTCAATGATTTTAATTGGTCTGCATTCACGACCACCCAAAAGAAGTGTATCCTGTCTAAGGATATTCAAATTTGTGTCAACTGTGGTTAAATAAGTAGTTGTATCATTTTCATAAGAATGACTAACAGCAATGGACGAATCAGAAGTATGGAAAATAGTTCCGTCGTATTGAATGATATATTTCGTTGAAACATTCGAAATGGACTTTTCCTTTAGCTTGTTACCTTCTTTATCGACTTTAATAAGTCTTATAATGGAAGAATCCGAATACCTGATTTGTTGCTTGAAGATGAAGTTACCACCTTTTGTAATCATTCCTTCTCCACCAAAATCATTGAGATCAGGAAAGTCTAACTCTTTTACAAATATGTTTTGAGCCTCTGCCTTGAATGCAAATTGAAATGCAAACAACACGAATAAGGCTATTACATCATATCTCATCAGTTTGATATAACCAGTTTAGCTGTAGACGACGTTCCATCTTTGAAATAAACAACGATTAAATAAGCTCCAGGGTTTGGTGTACTGTATAGAGTTTTTTGGCTCATCTCTCGATAAACTAATGATCCAAAAATATCTAAACAAACTATTTCTGCTATTTCTTTTGAGTCCTCGATTACTCGTAATTGAAATTGATTGCTGGATGGATTAGGCCATATTAACACTTTTCCTTTCTCCGTGACCTCTTTAAGCTCATCGATTTGTAATGCTGGGTCTTGAATAAACTCTTCACTTGCGGAACTCGAATTCAAAGGCCACAGAAAATGTTCTTCCGCTTTTTTTCCAGACCAAACCTGAAATTTTGCATATCGCAACGAATCACTTTCATAGATTGAGTTCAAGTCTGCAATTAGGTTAGTATCCAATTCTGAATAGTAACTATGGCTATCATGAATACTGAATATAATTGGATATTCTACTTCATGAATTGTAGCGTCTATGAAGGGTTCAGCTAGTTGTAAAAGTGAGTCGCGTAGTTCCAGATCATCAAGATGCATGAAGCTAAAGGTAACAGCTTCAGATATATTTTCTTCATTCAAATAATACTGCAAAGTATCAAGGTTAGAAGAGTCTGATTGAAAATATAGTCCATATAGACTAGCCATTTTTTGATACGATAAAAAGTCATAATGCTCAAGCGCTTTTGATCTCAGACTCGAAGTATCTTGAGCATCTGCTAAAATATCGAGTAGGGAATCTGCAAAAGCCGGTAATCTGTTGAGCGCATTTGCGTATACATTGCTGTCTAAAGCAGAATTATCTACCAATAGCTCTATCCTCACTGAATCTGAAATTGAATTTGAGGTATTGATCAAAGAATATAGAGAAGAGTCACTCGCAAAACCAATAATAGAATCGAAGGCATTGATCACCTCAGCCTCTGTTTCATTATCAATTAACCAAATTAAGTTTAAAGAATCTTCTAATTCCTTGAATGAGCTATACACATCCCAAACAGAGTCTGCTTGTTCATCAAAACTCGCAACAAGTTCCAGTTTTTTGGTTAAGCTTACTTCTGGAGAGAAAGTGGAAAAGTAATTGGTGCATATAGAATCGATTAAACCTAAACTATCTAAGTCAGAAGCCTCGCATCCGACCAGAGTAACCTGATACTCAAAAATACTTGGAATGACATTGTCATCATCGTAATATTTAAAGCTCTTAGTGCCTGTCGTGTTATAGAGATTAGAATTAGAATTACAGATCGAATAGTCATTAAACACGGGAAAATTCTCCTCTAATTTTGTACCAATGCAAAATCCTTGATTTCTGATTACTTGTGGTGGAGCAGGTCTAAGATCTTCTGGGAAATAGACATTTCTAATGTTGTTATTTCCAAAATCATTGCACAAGATAGTTGTACCGTCACCTGCAAACATGTTATTCAAATTGACATTCACTGGGTAACTACCATTTCCATTTTGCCCTTGAATAGCCACATTCGTCTGATCGAAAGTATTGTCGACAATCATTCCATTTCCGCTGTTGTTTCCATCTAGCACGATTCCATAATTACAAAACTCACAGTCGTTTTGTGTGCTGGATGTCTTAGCTCTCCATTCATTGTTTGAGATTTGAAAACCTTGCGATTCATACACATACACTCCATTAGGTTTATCGTAAACTCGTTGATCTTGGATTCCTTGAGTAGAATACCCTATTGCATCACTTGCTGGAACATTAAATAGGTTTTTATCAATATAGTCAAGAGCTGAAGAGAATAACAGAATACCTACGTAGCAGCTATCAAACGTTGTGAACTGAACATTCTTAGGTTTTGGGTGAGCTAAAACCTTGTTTGTTACTCCAATAGACAAATTGGTGAATGTGTTAAAATCCTCTATTAAATTGGTGCAACCTGAAAGCAAATCGAAATCATAGGGAGTGTCGTCGCAGCCGACATATCCAGCACTTGAACCCAAATAGTACTCAGAATCAAATGAAACCAAGCCCTTGCCTAGCATGTGTGGCATAACATCTAATTCAGAACTAAACTCGCTTCCAGCTATATGGAGGCCTTCATGGTTGTCAAGGTTTATATGAAGTAGCGGGCTAGTCTGCATGGCTTCATTGAAGAGAAAAGGAGAGATCTCTTCATCCCATGTAAATTTGGAGTGGAAAACTTTTGATAGGCTGTAAACCCTGTTTCTGTGACCATGAAAATCCATACCACGTCTATTGTTTTTTACAAGTGAATTTTCAATATAGATTTCACCACCTTCGGCCTCAATGTAGTCACTACTATAATTCTTAAAGGCTGTTTTTGCACCTTCAATTTGCAGGTATTCTGCTTCTACTTTCCCTGCAGTGGTATGACTTGTATTATTAATATCACTGTGCACTTCGATTCCATTCCATGGTTTATGACAGAAGGGTAAAAATTTAATCGTGTCGGATGATGTACCGTTGATATCCATTGTACTTCCATTTTCAATTACAATACGCGATTCTGGAGCGAAGTATAGTTTTGTTCCTTGATCAATAGTTAGAGTAGAGTTTCCTGAGATGTTTAAATCACCAACCACAAGCAGATTGGTGTCAGAAAGTGTCAAGGTTCCATAAAAACCTTGGATTATGTCTAACTGTTCCTCAACCAAATTAGGGTCAAAGTTGCAATCGCTACAATCATCCTCTTCCGTATAAATGACTGTTCCGTTAGCCGTATCCAATTCCAAATTGACCGAGGTGATAGCGTTAGTGTCTATCATGAGCGTAGCACCAGACTCAAGCTCAATTTCGACATCCATCAGTGTAACACAGCCCTCTAATTTTAATGTACTGCCTGACTTTACAATGTATTTACCAGTATAACCACCAGAATGTGAGTCATTGGGCACGTGAATCAACAATGGATTGTTTTTGTAATACTCGTTTGTATCTTGGTTTTCAACTGTTGTTTTTGATGTATAGTTACCAAGCACAGTTTTGAAGGTGTAACCTGAAGGAAAAACAAGTGTATCACCAGATATGTCAATTTCAACGTTTTCAGGATTGTAAACAACCTGATCCATAGAATTGATTTTTTTTAAATCAATTGGTCGATCAATTACGAATGTGATTAATTCATTAGAACCATTACTATAAGTCAATGTATCTTCAATGTCATCGAACCGATACCCAGCTGGATATATTCCTTCATAACCCCTTGGTCTAATTTCTATAGTTGAGTATTCAGGAATTCTAATGGAGTTAGTTGTAGCATTATTTCCTTGGCTTGGAAGAAATGATGATACAACTTCATCTTGCCAACAATTTCTGGATAAAGTAGGAAAGTAATTGTAGATATTATGAGAACTAGAAGTGTGCTCAGAAGTAACGAGGGCTCCTGAACTTAGGTATGAACTTTGAATGTCACCATCGAAGAAAATGGTTAAGTCATGTTCTGACTCCCCAGATTCTTTGAAAGGGTCTGTCCCATCATTTGTGTAAGGATAATACTTCATTCGCCCTCTTGTTAAGTCAATTATATATTCTACCGAGTCAAGAATTACATTTGACTCTTTTGGATGCATATAAATTGTATGCTTCAACACGCTATGAAAGAGAAATTCACGGTATGCTCCTCCTGAGCCTCCTGCAGAAGCTTTTGTGAAAGAATTGGACATCAGGTGGTAGTTGGCATATGTGTCTTGCCCTGCTGAAAATTTTGTAGCTGAAGAACTTGAAGGCTCTTTTGCTGGTGAGCGCCAAATTTTTTTTAAATGATGGTTACCATTAAATTTATTGGTAAACGACCAATCGGATGTATTTGAACCTGGGTTATAGAATGCATTTATGTCATATATACCATTGAGCTCATCGAATAGGTCATCACCAATTACACCAGCGACCCTGCTCGAGTTATCACGAAATTTGTAGACGGGAAGAAAAGGAAAAGAAACTAACTCGGTTTTTACTGATACTTGAATATCCTTTCCAGCATATGGGTGAGTAGGCTCAAGGTATAGCTGATACTCTCCAGTATATGTAGGGAGGCCTGTACGGTCATAATCAAGACGATCCTCACCTAATCGATCTTTGTATGGATCAAATGTGGATTGCCCAACTAGGTTGGATGCCAAGAAGATTAAAAAAAGAAGGGAAAATGGACTATTGAAAGTGAAGGTCATGACTAATATTTTGACCAAATAAAATCGATGTAATCTTCCTTTCCAAGTCATGTCATGACTAAAATGTTAAATTTATGTTCTGAAAATCAAGCTTATGAATCCTCAAAACTTAAACTCCGCCATTCGTGACATAAGAGTTGGAATGGGTCTATCTCAAACTGAGACTGCTTTTAAAATAGGAATAACTCAATCTCACTATAGCAAATATGAAAGGGGTGAGGCATGCATAGGAGACAAATCGCAAAATCACCTTTTCGAGCTTTTTCAGTTAAAGGTGGTTTCCAAGAAGATGGAACAGCTGAATAATCAACCCAATCATTTAGCAACTATTCTTAAGGAACAACATGAAGAGGTTGAACTCCATTTAAATCTCGTTGATAAGCTCATTCAGAAAATCAAAAAGCTGAACAGGGCGAAAAACCTTAGTCAATCATCCAGCATGCCCTTTTTTCCTTAATTGAGCAAGAAAGTTATAGGCTAGTCTAGCAATAAATTTTCCAATGCATTGAGAGGAAAAACTTAAGAACCTGTAAAACCGTAAAAACCCTTTTTAGGTTATTAGAGTTTTTTCGGTTTTAGATGGTTTTGAAAATTGAACAGCAGAAGTCTATAACATCTGCTAACCAACGACAGAGTTGACGTTTTTGAAATACACTATATACGCATAATATACCTATATACAGCATGTTATGTTTAATTTTAGCTAAAATCTTAGCTTTTCCAAAAAATGGTCAAAACAGGGGTAGATGTTTTGGAAGGTCGAACTAGAAAATAGTTTAATTGCCTAAGCCTCAGCGCGTGCTATCGCTGCTTTAAAAAACTCATTTACGATTTTGTTATTGTCATCAGAAAACTTCTCAGAAACTTCAAAGCAAAAACTCTTAGCTGAAGTCCAAAAATAATCGGCCACTTTTGAATTGATCAATCCGGCAGATGGACTATTTGATTGCCCTAATTCAGACAAATCGCGCTCTAATATGAATTGGTTCAGCCTCTTCAATTTGGACTCTGAATACTCAAATGATCCCTCAATATCATTTTCAATAATCATTGGCTTTCCGTGCACAAGATGATTCCTAAAACCAAAGAGGTGTTTAACATCCTTCCATAGTTCAAGGTCTATAGCAGTATTAATCTTCGAGTCAAAGGTCGTCTCAAATACTTGAACAAGTTTTGTCCATGAACCCGATTTTGCGCTATTCAATAAGCAGCGGATGCTCCTTCCCTCTATCGAAGTATCAACTTTAGGCTCCAAAGTCAGCTTTACCATGTCGTAAACTAAACTTTCAGCAACAAAGGCGGAATTTATGATTATAGCCTGGTTAAGGTTAGCTAGATTGCCATTTTTCTTGTCACGCAAACCCCTCAGTAGCACAATGAATTTAGGCAAGTTGAAATATTGATGACTCTCTAAGATCAATTAAATAACACTTGAATGTAACAAACAATTTATGGCTGATATTTTACTTTTCATGGAAGTTTATTGTTTTTGGATATATGTTCATCTGATCTATCCAATAGCTGGCAGTTTTAAAGTTTTCTTCTCGGACATTATGCAATGTCAATTTACTCCATTTCTTCCTAACTATTTCAAGTGAATTTTCTTGTAAATTTTGACTATTGAAAATTATTGTTTTTTCAAGTAAATGCCTCAATTTCTCGAATTCTTGGGAATTTGTCATATGAATATCAGATTTGAGCCGCGGATTCATAAACCGAAGTAGTGCCCCCAAAAATGCTGTTAAACCAGCTAAAAAAGCAAGTAAAAGGACACTCTCATTGTCCTGAAGTTTAGATTTGTAAACAGAAAAAGCAACAGCGAATGATGGTAGAATGACTATTCCCCATTCGAGAATTTGTGCTAAACGGCCAAACTGTCTTGATTCAATTCTATGAGCATGTTCGAGAATATGCATCTTTCTAAGCCAAACTTTTGCAAGTGTTGTTTGCATCAATGAATCTAATTTGATTGCTTCATTCACTTCTCGCAACAGGTGAAGAAGGTTAAACTCTTTGTAGTTAAATCTAGGCTCCGTTTGATCAACCTCACCTACAACAAATGAGTCATTTAACGCACCAAGTTTTGAATCAAAAAAGAAAATTGACGCAGTGACTTTTGATTCCGTTTCCGACGAATGAAATTCGGATGGTTTGATGAAATAGCGATCACCTTTTGAGTATGTTTCTTTAGCATTAGCTTTAATTGATACATTCTTTAAATAGGGTTTTAAGCTAGATTTCCATCCGTAGTTTTCTTTTCCTTTCAATTCTTGATTCCAGGCAATTTGATACAAACTAAAGTCGCTTTTGCTTTCAGACTGCTTTACATCATATCTCGTATTGATAAGTTTTCCAGTTAGGACTATACTTTGTCCGTGATATCGATGTGAATGGACTGAATAAAGCTGTTTGTGTGAATCTTTAATCTCATCATTCCATATATGCAATCTTAGAATTTTGCGATGTTCTTTTTCTTCCCATCTAAAGATTTCTATTGAAGCAAATCCTTGTGAGCCAACCGATACCGAATCCTTAGAATTCTTGAAGAAACATAAGACAGAATAACAAAAATCCCACAATACACCAACAGAAATTGGCCCTTCATTTTTATAGGTATTAGTGCATAATTGTACAAGCAATATCCACTTTAAAAAGTGCTTATTTAGTTCGTTTGGTTCACTTTGGATGAAATGTACTAAGGTTGAAAAGTCTGTTGAATAGTTTGTTCTGAAGATTTGTCGGCAGAGCTCTTCGTGATTTATGTCTTCAGCATAATCAGAAAGTGAAAACTCAAGTAAGTTACGTGAAATAAAGTCGAATCTATCTTTTGTTAGGTAATCATTCATATGCCAAATTAAGATGAATTCATTTAAATTCCGTAATAGTAAACGCCAACAGAACAAAACCTAATTGTTAAATGGACCTCACGCTTTAGTTACTTTAATGTAATTTTATAAAAATAGTTACATTTGGAATATGACGCTCGATGAGTTTATCCAAACAAGACTTTTGACCGAAGAAGAGTTGCGTGAGTATGACCATCTCTTCGAAGAGCTTCTAAGCAAAGAGTTCAGCACAAGCGACCTGGACATTGCAGGGGTTACACCCAAACTCTTGCACGATTGGAACAAACAAGGAATTACCTTATATCCTACCAATGAACGGAAAAGGCGAAAGTTCAGCTTTGAAGAGTTCAGCTGGTTCTTGGCCTTAGGACAAATGCGAAACTTCGGACTTTCCATTGCACACATCAAACGCTTCAAAGAACATTGTGCAATCAACATGGATGTCACCAAAGCCCTGTCTGATGATCTAGTCGCCGAACAGATGTCTAAGATGATTCCTGGTCTTTCTTTGGAAGAGGCAAAAATGATCGTTGCCTCTGATGAGTTAAAAGAAATGATCACTAGTAGGCTCAATTTCACAACTTTTGGTCTAATGATCATGGACTCCGTGATTCGAAGAGAAGGCCTGAGTCTAATGATACTCGAAGATGGCGATTTTCTTCCTGTTAAACCTCGCTTTCTAAATGGCTATCTCAAATACCCTCAATTCTTGACCCTTTTACAGAGACCTTATTTTAATCTTTCAATTGTCGAAATAGTAAGCGCCTATCTAGGTGCAAAGCTCAATGGGCGTTATGAATACAATTTTGATGTGGTAACTCCAAAAGAAAAAGAAATCTTAGAGGTTATTCGTGCTGGAAAGTGCAATAGTCTTGAGATCATCTTCAAGGATGGAAAAGTAGAACGCCTAGAAAGCACCAAAGAGATTAAAGTATATAGTCAAAATCAGTTAGCTGAAATCATCACTTCAGATGGCTATCAAGACATTAGCATAAAGACCCAAAAAGGAAAAATAGTAAGTGTAAAGAACACTAAAAAGAAGAAGTTTTAATGAAGGTACTGAAGACCTCAGACCATACAGATATGCGTGTAAGCTATTCCAAAAAGAGAGCTTATCCGAATTTGTATCAAATTGATAAATACAAATGAATGCAGAGTATTACTCGGTGAAAAAGGAGAAGAATTAACAGATGAGCAGATCAATGAAATTAGAGATCTGCTTTATCAATTAGCAAACATTGAAATTGAGGAAAATGAAGTACGGTAGATATGAAATCAAACGAGCAGTGATTATGTGTCGGGTAAGTTCCGACGAACAAGCCAAAGGCTTTTCATTGGATGTTCAAAAAGAACGACTGGTGCAACACTGTCGGAGCAAGGGAATCCATGTGGTCGATGTGATATGGGAAGATCATTCTGCCAAGGATTTTAACCGACCTGAATTTCAGAAATTTCTAACGAAAGTAAAGGCAAGCAAAAACTATTGCGATTACTTGTTTTTCACTACATGGGATCGTTTTTCCAGAAATGCAACTGATGCCTTGAATATGATTAGGTTTTTTCAGAGCAAGGACATCGAACTCTTAGCTATTGATCAGCCATTGGATTTAGCTGTTCCTGAGAATAAGATGATGTTGGCCATGTACCTGATGATGCCCGAGATTGATAATGATAGAAGATCAATCAAGATAAGAGAGGGAATGCGAGAAGCTCTAAAGCAAGGCAGATGGTGTCGGAAAGCTCCGGTAGGCTATCGGAATGTTAGAAATGAAAAGAACGAGCCCATCATAGTGCTTTCAGATAAGGCAACTTTTATAAAACAATTATATCGTAAAGTTAGAGATGGTATTGCACCAGAGGTGGCAAGAAAGCAACTGATGGAAAAGGGATTTAAAATATCAAATAGCCATGTGTATACTGTCTTGTCACATATCATCTACACTGGAAAATTGCTTGTGCCAGCCGAAGGAGACGAACCAGCCCAGATTGTAAACGCAGAGCATGAAGGAATCATTTCTATTGAGCTCTTCAATCAGGTTCAACAACGGATGTTCCCAAATAGAAAAGAAGGAAAACCCGTTTTAAGAAAGACTTTCAATGAAGCTCTGCCATTTAGAGGCCTTTTGATCTGCCCAAATTGTGGTGAAAAAATGACTGGAAGTCTCTCGCGTTCTAGAAACGGTAAAAGGCATGCTTACTATCACTGCAATAAATGTCGCAAGACCCGAATGCCAGCGCATCAAGTTGAAAAGAACCTCGTCAAGGTCTTGAATCAATTTGAATTCGAGAGTGGAGCCAGAAAGCTTTACAAAAGAATAATTGAAGATGTTCTAAATGAAAGATCAGGAGATCGTAAAGCCGATTTTAAACAACTCCTTAATGAACAGATTGACCTTGACTTGAAGATCAAGAAAACTCAAGACTTGTTTGCAGACGGAAAGCTAGAGTATCAAGACTACAAGGAAATGCTGCATCGATATCGTGAAAGATTAACTGAGGTTGAAAAAGAGCTCAAGGAGAATAAGGCTGATAAGACACAAATGAAGGCCAATTTGAATCAAGGAGTAAACCTTCTTTCAAATCTACCTGAAGCCTTTGCTGGCTTGCACCCCAGGGGTAAGCTACAGCTATTGCGTTCGATTTTTCCTGAAGATCTTGAAGTATTAGAAAAGTCTTGTCGAACCCCTAGAATTAATAAGGTACTTGCTGCGCTTCTCACTGTTAGTGGGGAACAGAGAACAACAAAAAAGGGACAAATCGTCCCTTTCTTGTCTTGTTCCAGTTTAGTGGAGAATACCGGAGTCGAACCGGTGACCTCTTGACTGCCAGTCAAACGCTCTAGCCAGCTGAGCTAATTCCCCATTAAGTCTATTTGGAGAAATAAAGTGCGTCCTGTCCGCCGAAGCTGCTTTAGCTGCGAAGGAGGATGCTAATTCCCCGTTGAGTCGGCAAATCTAATACTTTTCCACTTTGATGTTTAGCTTTGGTGCATGCTCAATTCAGCAGAACTGGAAGAGATCAGAAATCAGCTTGAGATCTCTGAGATCATATCGAGTGATTCAGTAGGTGGTGGAGATATCAATCAAAGCTTTTTGATCAAAACGGATCGAGGGGAGTTTTTTGTAAAGAAGAACCTTTCCGAGCCTTTTCCTGGAATGTTTCCCGCTGAAGCAAAAGGGCTTGACCTCATGCGAGCGAGCCAAAGCGTAAGGATCCCTGAAGTTCATGAATGTTTCGATTTTGAGGATCATGCCTATCTCGTGATGGAGTACATCAGATCAGCACCTCAAACAAAAAACTTTTGGAAAGATTTTGCTGAGAGGCTTTCTAGTATGCATCGGGTAACTCAAGATCGATTTGGCCTGGACCACAATAACTATATCGGTAGCCTTAATCAATCCAACAACGAACATAGCGCATGGAACGAGTTCTTTATCACAGAACGTCTGGAGCCAATGATCAAAATGGGGGTAGATGACAAAAAGATACCCAGGATCGACCTTCCGATCTTTGATGCTCTTTTTAGCCTGCTACAGGATTTTTTCCCAGAAGAAGAACCAGCGCTCATACATGGCGACCTGTGGTCGGGAAATTTCATGGCAGATGATAAGGGTGAGCCATGTATTTACGACCCGGCGGTATATTTTGGCCACCGGGAAATGGACATAGGCATGTCAAAGTTATTCGGTGGATTTGATCGCACTTTCTATGAGTATTATCAGGAGGCTTTTCCTATGGAAAGTGGATGGACTGAACGCATTGATGTGGCGAATATCTATCCGCTATTGGTCCATGTCAACCTATTCGGAGGGAGTTACTATCAATCGGTTCTTCGTGTTATTCGAGACTATTGTTGAACTTGATACTCGAACAGGAATTTCTCCTCGTGAGGAGGGATCGTCAAGAAGATCTTGCCCTTGTAAGCTGGATTTGTGAGCTCATTCAGGTCAAACTTCTTTTTGCCTTTTAACTGTAGGTCACAATTCCTTTTGCCCGTCTGATTGATCCTCAAGCTTGCCTGTGGTGGCAATGATTTTTTAACCCTGTAATCCCAATGAAGATCGATGTCACTATCCTCGCAGGCATTCTTTAATTCGTATGCTATGGTTAGACATTTTCCTTCAATTTGGATATCTCTGATCTTTATATTTCCATAATCTGCAGCGGCGTATTCATCCCTATCCATACGCAAGGGAAAGCACTTTTTCGTGCTGTCTTTAACCATCTTAGCCCCCGAACAGGAGCCTAAAATCACCAGGCCTAAGATCCAGATAGATTTTCTCATTGCTTCATGATTTTAGATTGATAGATTTTGCCGGCTTTATCCGTCAGCCTAATGAGGTAGATGCCATAAGCATGCTGACTTAGATCAATGGAATTATCTTCGATCCTAAAGTTTAACAGGCGGCCATCGGCACCATAAACTTCTGTCTTGACAATGGATGGGATAGTCCACCTTACAATGCCTTTACTCGGATTTGGATAAGTATTGATGTCTTCGATCGCTGGAGAGTCAATACCAGTAAGTGGATCTTCCAGGCACGGCCAGGCAATACCACCGATCCGACTCAAACCTGAGTTGGTTGGATCAAGCCATGGCTTCAGTCTTTTGTTATCAGTACTTCCTTCACTCTCCCAGGCGTAAGCGAATTTTCCATAGTAATCGTTTTCGTTTGGGCCCTGACCAGGAGAGCTACTGCAGGCAGAAGACCCACCTGTGAGTATGCCAATGACCTGACCTCCATTGTTAAACAGAGCAGAACCAGATGAACCAGACTCCGTTACGCCATGTCCATTGCTGGTAGCCGACCAGTTCATTAACCAATGAGTGCCATTCACCGTACCACCCCATGAACCCGAACTGATCAGGGAATTGTAGGTGGATATCTTTTTGAGATCCCCGCTTGGATGATGAATACCCACTCCATTTTGGCTTGCATTTCCACTTCTGTCCCAGCCAGCGAAGTATGGATTGTAAAACTGGGGTATGGCTGCGTCTAATTCAACCAGCCAAAAATCAGAGTCACTGTCTCCGGCATTTCCAGAGTTTGATTTCAAGCTACAGCCGGTCATACTCTTATTGGCAAGGCTGCCTTCAGAGCTCGGATTGCTACAGCCCGTACTTTCATACTGAAAATAGAATACCCAGTCTTCAAGATCAGCACTGCTCGCTCCTTCTCCACAATGATCCGCGGTCAGAATGTAGGGGGTACAATCTTGATTTGTATTGTTCATGATGGTTCCACTGCACCAAAAAAGATCACTCCCAACTTTCACACTGATGCGAACCACTGCTCTAGACTGACTTTTCCAATTGTTTCCTTCACTGCAATTCACATTGACCTGACAGGATTCTGAATCCCCAAAGTCTCGGGAAGCGTTTTCCTGGCTAAATGGTACATCGCGAAAGGCGTGCGCTATCTCTCCAAGCTTTAATTTGGGAGCATCATCCAAATTACTCTGCTGATAACGCAAGATCATCTTCGAACTCCCGATCAAAGGCAAAGCAAAAGAGCCACCGTTAGCATTATCCTGAAAATCATAGGGTCCGGCGAGCACATTACCCTGTACACTCTCAAGCCATAATTTTCCGCTTTTTGGAAGTTGGAAATCATCAAAGTAAAGACCCAGGCCCAATGCTCTTTTCGATTCAATGAATACCCGAAGCTCTTGTTGCATTCCGCTTAGATCGAAACGCAATAATTCCCTCAGGTCCAGCTCATGAGAAATAAGATGAGCGTAGGCCGGCCGAAAAGATTCCTCCTGAATTTCTTTGTTGATTCGTTCAAAGTCGGCCCGTACCCGAATGGTATCAATAGCCCAAAGTGAATTAGTTGTGAAGAAGATGAACAGGAAGACGAGGATGTAATTTCTCAACATCATTACATTCGTTTGGTTAATAAGACGATATGGAGTGAACACTCCACTAAAATAGTATAAAAGCATGTCAGAAGCACAAAAGTTCAATTCGAGTAAGGCACCGGAGCCTGTAGGCTTGTATCCGCACGCAAGAAGAGTAGGAGACTTGCTATTTCTATCAGGTGTAGGACCAAGAGAGCGAGGAACCAAAAAAATTCCAGGAGTGGAACTGGATGAAAATGGAAATATCAGGTCATATGATATTGAAGCACAATGCCACAGCGTTTTCAATAATGTAAAAACGATTCTGGAAGACAGCGGTTCTTCCTGGGGTCAGTTGGTTGATGTTACCGTTTTCCTCACCAACATGAAGGATGACTTTAAGACCTACAACAAGATCTACGCTGAATACTTTAAAGACAATCAACCTTGTCGAACCACGGTTGAGATCAATTCACTTCCAACCCCCATTGCCATTGAGTTGAAGTGTATTGCAACCATAGAGTGAATTCGCCAAAAAAGAGAGGTCTAATTTTCTACATTTGCGCCTTATTTTCAGGCTTGTATGAGTAATTTCAGGGAATACAAAGATTTTAAGCTTCCGCAGGTGGCTGAGGAAGTGCTCGAACAGTGGAAGAAGGAAGCTACCTTTGAGCGCAGTGTTGAGATAAGAGAAGGGGAGCCGAACTTTGTATTCTACGAAGGTCCGCCTTCCGCAAATGGAATGCCTGGAATCCACCACGTCATGGCGAGGGCGATCAAAGACCTCTTTTGCCGCTACAAGACTCAAAACGGATTTAAGGTTCAACGAAAAGCAGGATGGGATACCCACGGCCTTCCTGTTGAACTCAGCGTGGAGAAAGAACTTGGGATCACCAAGGAGGATATCGGAAAGAAGATCTCCGTTGAAGACTACAACCAAAAATGCCGCGAAGCGGTCATGCGCTACACCGATGTGTGGAATGACCTCACGGAAAAGATGGGTTACTGGGTGGATATGAGCGATCCCTATATCACCTATAAATCCAAGTATATGGAGTCGGTTTGGTGGTTGCTCAAAAAGCTTTTTGACGAAGACCTGATCTACAAGGGGTACACCATTCAGCCTTATTCACCCAAAGCCGGAACAGGATTGAGTTCGCATGAGCTGAATATGCCCGGAGCTTATCGCGATGTGAAGGATACGACGGTTATAGCTCAGTTCAAATTGACCGCTGAAAGTCAAAAAGAACTTGTGGGTCGTACAGGTCTTGAACTGGACGATGAGACCTACTTCCTTGCATGGACCACCACTCCATGGACACTTCCATCAAATACTGCATTGGCGGTAGGGGAGAAGATCGACTATTCTTTGATCGATACCTTTAATCGCTACACTGGAACCCGTCAAAAGCTGATGTTGGCAAGCGATCTTTTAGGAAAGTATTTCAGCAAGGATCAGGAAGAGCTCCCAATGGAGCTTCAGGAGAAGCAAAAGAAAATGCCTTATCGGGTGCTTTGGTCTGGAAAAGGCAAAGACCTGCTCGACCTTAAATATCATCAGCTGCTTGATTATGCAACTCCAATGGATGGAGATGAAAAGGCATACAGAGTGATCCCAGGAGACTACGTCACTACGGAGGACGGTACTGGAATTGTACACATTGCCCCAACCTTTGGAGCGGACGATATGCGTGTTGCTCAGGCTGCAGGGGTGCCTCCAATGCTGGTGGAGGATGAGCATGGTAACCCAAGTCCACTGGTCAACCTACAGGGAAAGTTCATTGATTCACTTCCGGAGATCGGAGGGAAGTATGTGAAGAATGAGTATTACTCAGAGACCGAGGTACCTGAAAAGTCTGTGGATGTGGAGATCGCCATCCGTTTGAAAGAAGAAAATAAGGCATTTTTAGTAGAGAAATACGAACACTCCTATCCGCATTGCTGGAGAACCGATAAGCCTGTGCTCTATTACCCGCTTGACTCCTGGTTTGTGCGGGCTACAGCCAAAAAGGAACGCATGGTGGAGCTCAACAACACCATCAATTGGAAACCGAAGGCAACAGGAACGGGAAGATTTGGAAACTGGCTTGAGAATCTGAATGACTGGAACTTGAGCCGTTCGCGCTATTGGGGTATTCCTCTTCCGATATGGAGTGATGAAGAAGGCAAAGAGTATAAAGTAGTGGGCTCCATTCAGGAACTCAAGACCGAGTGCGAACAAGCTGTTGAAGCGGGAGTGATGGATAAGAATCCATTGGAAGGCTTCAAGCCAGGAGATATGTCTGAAGAGAACTATGCTCAGGTTGACCTGCATCGGCACTCTGTAGACAATATCATTTTGGTTTCCGCTAATGGAAAGCCACTCAAAAGAGAATCCGATCTGATCGATGTGTGGTTTGATTCTGGATCCATGCCTTATGCTCAGTGGCATTATCCATTCGAGAACACGGAGAAGTTCAAAGAGGCTTACCCAGCGGATTTTATTGCTGAAGGCGTTGATCAAACCCGAGGTTGGTTCTATACACTTCACGCCATTGCTACACTCACCCACGATTCAGTTGCCTATAAGAATGTGGTTTCGAATGGACTGGTGCTCGATAAAGACGGACAAAAAATGTCGAAACGACTGGGAAATGCAGTAGACCCATTCGCCACTATGAAAAAGTATGGGGCTGATGCCACACGTTGGTATATGATCACCAATGCACAGCCCTGGGATAACCTCAAATTTGATGAGGAAGGCATTGTAGAGGTTCAGCGAAAGTATTTCCGAGCCCTTCAAAACACCTACGCCTTTCTGGCGCTCTATTCCAACGTAGATGGCTTCAAATTTGAGGAAGATGAGATAGCCCTTAAAGAACGCCAGGAGATCGACCGATGGGTGCTTTCCAAACTAAACAGCCTGATCAAAAAGACAGATGAGGCATATTCAGATTATGAGCCAACTAAGGCCGGACGCCTGATCCAAAGTTTTGTGGTAGACGACCTCAGCAACTGGTATGTGCGATTGTGTAGAAAGAGATTCTGGAGAGGGGATTATGGCCACGACAAGATCGCAGCATATCAAACGCTTTATACCTGTTTGAAAACTGTGGCATCGCTATCTGCACCGATCGCACCTTTCTATATGGACAGACTGTATCGTGACCTAACCGCAGCCTGTGGGGATGAAGTTTCAGTGCACCTGGATGACTTCCCTAAAGTGGATGAGTCGAGAATAGATGAGGAGCTTGAATCCAGAATGAGCATTGCCCAGTCGCTCACCTCCATGATCTTGAGTTTGCGAAAGAAAGAACAGATCAGGGTACGTCAGCCCCTTGAGAAGATCATGGTGCCTGTTTTGAACAAGCAATTTAAGGAGCAATTACTCGCTGTGCGAGATTTGATCCTCACCGAAGTGAATGTGAAGGAACTTCAAATTTTGGATGAAGACAACGATGTGTTGGTAAAGCAGATCAAACCAGATTTCAAAAAGCTCGGTCCGAGGTTTGGTAAGGATATGAAAGCCGTAGTTCAGGCGATCAACCAAATGGGTCAGGATGAGATCCGAACCATAGAATCAGAAGCTTCGATCGAGATCCAACTTAATGGAAATAAGGAACGTATTGCACTAGAGGAAGTAGAGATCATTTCACAGGATATTCCAGGATGGCTGGTTCACTCTGAGAATGGAATGACTGTTGCGCTGGATATCAACATCTCGGAAGAACTTCATCGGGAAGGGATCGCCAGAGAATTGGTCAATCGAATTCAGAACTTGCGAAAGGACAAGGGTTTAGAGGTGACTGACCGCATAAATATTCGTCTGGGCGAAAGTGATCTGATACAAACTTCCGTCGAAACGAATTTGGACTATATTTGCTTGGAAACCTTGGCAGATCGCATAGAGACGAACCAGCAAAACCTTTCGGACGCCATCGAGGTTACACTGGAAGAGGGGGTTAAAACTGAGCTTGAGATTTTAAAGAATAACGAAGGTTAGAATGGCAGAAAAAAAGGAAAAAACACGGTATTCCGATGCTGAACTCCAGGAGTTCAAAGACATCATTCTCCAGAAACTGGAGGAAGCAAAGAAGGATTTTGACCTCTTGAAGAGCAGCATGTCCAATAGTGATGATCATGGAACGAATGATACTTCGCCTACCTTCAAGATGATGGAAGATGGTTCAGATGTGCTGAGCAGAGAAGAAACAGCGCAGTTGGCGGCTCGTCAGCAAAAGTTCATCAAGCACCTTGAAGATGCCCTTGTTCGAATTGAGAACAAGACCTACGGACTTTGCCGCGTTACGGGTAAGCTCATCTCTAAGGAGCGTTTGAAGATCGTTCCTCACGCTACCTTGAGCATCGAGGCGAAGCGTCAGCAGTAAGTTCTTCGGCGCAAGCACGGCCAATGAAGAAGCCACTCCTACTCATACTATTGATATTGATCGTTGATCAGGCTTTTAAGATCTGGATCAAAACGAATTTTTATCTCGGACAGGAATTTAAGATCGCCGACTGGTTCATCATTCATTTTACAGAGAATAATGGAATGGCCTTCGGAATGGAGTTTGCAGGGGAATACGGAAAGTTATTCCTCAGCATCTTTCGAATTCTTGCGGTTGCAGCTATCTTCTATTACATGTGGAAGATCTCGAAAGATGGTTCCCCAAGAGGGCTGGTTTACAGCATTGCCCTGATCTTTGCAGGGGCACTCGGGAATATCCTCGATTCTTCCTTATATGGAATACTCTTTAATGACAGCTCTCATCAAGTGGCTTCCTTCCTTCCAGAAGGAGGAGGTTATGCTCCGTTCCTTTATGGTAGAGTAGTAGATATGCTGTATTTCCCACTCTTCAGTGGCTTTTTTCCTGATTGGTTTCCGATTTGGGGAGGAGAACACTTTCTTTTCTTTCGACCTGTATTCAATATTGCCGATACCGCGATCTCAGTGGGTGTTGGTATGATCATCGTCTTTCAGAAGCGCTTTTTTAAGAATCCGAAAGTAGAGGAGGCTCAGCAAAATAATGCTGCCGAATCGGAGTTATAAGGAGCAGCCCTTTGATTAAAAACGAACAAATCAGTTTGATCATTCCCGCCTATAACGAGGGGAAAAGTATCAATATAGCCATCGATGTGATTCGCAAGTACGAATCTAAACACGGCTCCTTTAAGGAGATCATTGTGGTAAATGATGGTTCTAGCGACGATACGTTGCAGAAAGCGCAAAAGCACGAAGGAATTCAGGTCATCGATAAGAAGCAGAACGAAGGAAAAGGAAAGGCCGTAGTAGATGGAATGCAGGCATCCACAGGAGCCTGGGCACTTTTTCTAGATGCCGACCTATCCATTCCCATTGAGGAACTACCTAAGTTCATAGAACACACTGACGATTTTGATCTGATCATCGCGTCGAGAAATTTGCCCAAATCAAAAAGAGAAACTAAACAGGCCTTTTACCGAACAGCCATGGGAAAAGGATTTGCCTGGCTGGTTCAAAGTCTTTTTAATACTCGGATCAGAGACACCCAATGTGGATTTAAGATGTTGCGTCGTGAGGTCATTGAGGAAGTGTTTCCGAAGATGAGTATCTGGGGATGGTGTTTTGATGTTGAAATGCTCATGTTGGCTGAAATGAAAGGCTTTAAGATCAAAGAAGTACCGATCACCATTATCGATCGCACTCGCGCATCGAAGGTCAGACCCATCAAGACCAGTATAGAAATGTTCAAAGATCTTCTCAGGATCAGAGCCAAATTCAGACGAAAAGAATATAATTGATCCCATATCGTTAGGTGGGAGTGAAATTCATTAACAGGTACGAGAACTGGATCGCACTAGTGGTGGGGCTACTGCTGGTGCTGGCGGTGTATACTGAAGTCTTTCTGGCACCCAACTCATACCTTTTCTCAGGCATGGGGGATGGGATCAAGAATTATTTCTCGGTGCTTTTTAACCTGAAGCATGAGTCCAATATCTGGTACACAAGATCAATGAATTACCCCTATGGGGAGTTGCTTTTGTTTACCGATGGTCAGCCCCTTCTCGCACTCTCTTTTCGACTGCTTGTAGCGGTCTTTCCATTTCTTTCGGACCATGGAGTTGGCTATATGAACCTGTGGATGCTCGCATCGCTGGTTTTTGGGTATTTCTTTTCCTTCAAAGTACTCCGACAGCTAGGTCTTCCCTTTGTTGCATCTCTGCTTTTTGGGATCGGGATATTTAGTCTGCAACCTCAGATATTCAGATTAGCGGGTCATTATGGTCTCTCATACGCTTGCGTGATACCAATGGCTATCTATCTACTCCTAAGTATCAAAGCCAGATGGAGCGTGTTCAAATATGTGATCTTATTGCTTTCGGCCTTCCTGACCTTCTTTCTACACCCTTACCTGGGATTGATCTTTAGCGTTTGTATTCTCTTTTTTGCCTTTGTTTCACTGATCACTGGCTACCTCTCGAAAAGGGTAACATTGAGTCTTCTTGTGGGAACGGTGGCCATGGTATTTTCATATCTGCTCATCGTGAATCTCACGGATAACCACAGTGGAAGAACACCATCCCCTTTTGGGTTCTTTTACTATCGGGCTCAACTCAAGACGCTCTTAGTCCCTCATCATCCTCCCCTTAAACCACTCATCCAGCAAGTTGCGAAGATTGGCGGTCAGCAATGGGAGGGCTGGGCTTATTTTGGCCTTGTGGGAGTCTTGGGAATCCTTCTGCTTTTTTGGCGCTGGATCAGGCGTTTCAGAACGAGTTTGCGCAGAACCAGAACAGCTCAACATAGCTTGCTCATGTTAGGCTTATTATCAGCGCTTTTTGCCATGGCCATTCCCTTTACACTGGGCCTGGAATTTCTGATAGAATACATAGGTCCCCTGAAACAGTTCAGAAGCCTGGGGCGTTTTGCGTGGATCAGTTTTTACGCTTTCAACTTTGTGGTTGCCTGGAAACTTTATGCCTTCTATCGCTTTAACCGCAAAAAACACAAAGGGGTGCTGGCCTCCTTGTTCATCGTGGTGCCGCTTTTGTTGATGCTTTGGGAGTCCTGGCCATATCATCAGGACATGCGATATACGATCACGCAGTCCAGGAACAGCTTCCTCGAAGAGGGACCAAATTTTTCTGCTCAGGATTATAGTGCGGTGATGGGAATTCCAACGCAGATTCATGGTTCGGAGAATTTCAATATTCCCGGGGATCCGGGTACCAATGCACAGGTATTCTTAACATCATATAAAACCGGCCTTTCGGTTTTTGGAGGATCTTCAGGCAGAAGCTCAATCCATGAGGCACGAAAACAATTACAGGCTTTGGGGCCAGATTTCTATCCCAAAGAGATCAAAAATGATCTGCCAGCTGGAAAGATCTTACTCGTAAAAAACAAGGACTGGCCTATGAATGCCTATGAACGGAATATTTGGTCAAAGGCTCAATACCTGTTTCGAAATGAAGGCTTCTGGGATTATGCTTCAATATCGGTTTCAGATCTTTTGGCTTTTGATCCCTGGAAAATTGAGGAAGCCTCGGGGAGATCAAGTCTCGTTGATCTAAGAACATTCGATCAGGATAGTTCAGCGGTGATAATGACTGGAGAAGGAGCAAAGAGTGGAACAAAGAATAAATATCTCCAGATCGCAAATTATGGTCCTGAGATCAAGCCTGGAAAGTATGTGCTCACCTCCTGGGTTTACACGAAGGGTTTTTCCATGCCTCAAATGAGTGTTTTCATTGAAGCACGATATAAAGACGAAGACCAATTGATCAGGCTTTCGGAAGTAAACCCTGGACATTCTCCTGTCATATTAGGAGATTGGTCAATGATCGAAATGCACTTTCATGTGGAAAAAGAACTTGAGCTGATGAATTTAGTGGCTAAGGGTGGCAGGTTCACCAAACAGCCATTTTATTTTGATAACCTCATGCTGCGCCCCGAGGGAGAAGAGGTCATTGTCAGACTGGATGAAGATCACTTCATAGCCAATGGCTATATCATTCCAGTCAACTAGAAACTCATCTCAGGGATATCTCCATCTACCACCAAACGGCCTTCGGTTTTTGATTGGATCTCTTCAACGCTAACTCCAGGAGCGCGCTCAATGAGCTGGAAACCATCATTAGCCGTAACCTCGAGCACCGCGAGGTCTGTAACAAGGCGCTTTACACATTGCACCCCGGTAATGGGAAGGCTGCACTTGCTGAGTAACTTTGAATCTCCTCGTTTATTGGTGTGTGTCATCGCCACAATGATATTCTCCGCTGAAGCCACAAGGTCCATGGCTCCACCCATGCCTTTTACCATTTTACCCGGGATCTTCCAATTGGCAATATCTCCGTTGTCAGCTACTTCCATGGCTCCGAGCACGGTAAGTTGCACGTGCTGACCTCTGATCATGGCAAAACTAGTGGAAGAGTCAAAGATCGCTGCCCCATCTCTTAGGGTGACGGTTTGTTTTCCGGCATTGATCATGTCTGCATCTTCCTCACCCTCAAAAGGGAAAGGTCCCATACCGAGAATACCATTCTCCGACTGAAACTCAACGCTAATATCGTCTGGAACATAATTGGCAACAAGGGTAGGGATGCCGATGCCAAGATTTACATACCAGCCATCTTCAAGTTCTTTTGCGATTCGCCGTGCGATCTGGTTTTTATCTAATGCCATTTTTATGCTTTTGGACGCGTGGTGCGTTGTTCAATTCGTTTTTCGTAATTCTTGCCTTCAAAGATTCGCTGTACAAAGATCCCTGGCGTATGCACAAAGTTGGGGTCCAACTCACCCGGCTCAACAAGCTCTTCAACCTCGGCAACGGTGATCTTACCTGCCATGGCCATCACCGGATTAAAGTTTCGGGCTGTGCCTTTGAAGATGAGGTTTCCGTTTGGATCTCCTTTCCATGCTTTAACAAAGGCAAACTCAGCGGTCAAGGCAGATTCAAGTATATGTGGCTTGCCATCAAAATCTCTCACTTCTTTTCCTTCACCTACTTCTGTTCCGTAGCCAGCGGGAGTAAAGAAGGCCGGAATTCCAGCTCCACCAGCTCTACACCTTTCTGCCAATGAGCCCTGTGGAATAAGGTCAACCTCCAACTCCCCAGAGAGCATCAGTCGCTCAAACTCATCATTCTCTCCTACGTATGAAGAGATCATTTTCTTGATCTGTTTGCTCTGAAGCAAAAGCCCCAATCCAAAATCATCCACTCCCGCATTATTCGAAATACAGGTAAGGTTCTTGATGCCTCTTCGCTGTAATTCACTTATGGCGTTTTCAGGTATTCCGCACAATCCAAAACCACCTAGCATGAAGGTCATGCCATCACTCACTCCTTCGAGTGCAGATTGAGCGTTATCATATACTTTATTCATATCCTCTAATCGTTAAAATCTTCATCGTCAAAGCCACTGAAGTTCTCTTTGCCGAATTTCTCACAATCCAGTTCAATACTAAGGGCTTTTTGCGGCTTCTCAAAATCCCCTTGACTTATGTTCAGACTGCTATCGGCATAAACATCATTCATATAATAGGCCCAAATGGGTAAAGCTGTATTTGCACCCTGACCATAATAGGTGGTACGGAAGTGCACTCCGCGGTCTTCAGCACCTACCCAAACACCCGTTACAAGGTCAGGGGTGATTCCCATGAACCAGCCGTCACTGTTGTTTTGTGTGGTGCCTGTTTTGGCCGCCACTTTAGTTGAAATCCCGGTATAGGGTCTCTGTTGAGATGGCCGTGATCTCAATCTGATCCCTGTCCCCAGCACCTTACCGTCGTGCTTTTCATATACTCCATCTACAATTCCTTTCATCATGTCCAACATGACATAAGCCGTTTCTTCACTCATGGCTTCCCTTGTTTCAGGGACAAAGTCTATGATCAGATTACCCTTACTATCCTCAATTCTGGATATAAATATGGGCTCTGTCCACACCCCTTTATTGGCAAAGGTCGAGTAGGCACCTACCATTTCATAAACCGATAGGTCCGCAATCCCTAAACACAGGGATGGTACGGGTTCAATATGAGATTCTATTCCTGCTTTTTTCGCAAAAGCGATCACTGCCTTCGGACTAAAGCGTTTTAAAAGCCATGCCGTAATGGTGTTCATGGAGTTGGCCAGTGCATACTTTAGGCTGACATTGTACCCGTATTCTCCATCACTATTTTGAGGAGTCCAGTCTTTTAGCAAACCATATTCACCCTTGTAGAAGGTGTAAAGGGTGTTTGTAACCTCATAGCAAGGCGATATACCCTCCTGAATTGCGAGCCCATATACGAAGGGTTTAAAGGTAGAACCAACCTGTCGTTTTCCCTGAATGACATGATCGTAATTGAAGTGTTTGTAGTCTACACCTCCAACCCATGCCTTGATGAAGCCAGTATGCGGATCCATACTCATCAATCCCGCCTGCAGGATACTCTTATTGTATTTGATGTATTCTACAAATGACATCATCGTATCCTTTTCACCTTCCCAGGTGAAGATGGTATATTCCTCCGGGGTGTTAAAGATGATGTCAATGGAATCTTTTGGCACAACATGGGAGCGGTGTTCGCAATCTGCTGCCGAACACTGCCAATACTCTTCTCCGTTTTCAGTCACTTTAGAAACAAAATCCCCTCTTCTCCCACAATTTGCACATTCCTTACCAGTGAGCACAGCATAGCGCGAGCTTCTTTTGATCGAGACATTCAAAATGCGATCGATCTCTGACTTACTCAGACTGTTGTGGAAAGGCGGACGCTTGTTCTTATTGATATCTCTGAAGAAGTCTTTTTGAAGATTGCTCAGATGTGATTCTACAGCGTTTTCGGCATAAGCCTGCATGCGAGAATCAATGGTAGTATAGATCTTCAATCCATCCCGGTAGATATCATAGGGTTCTCCATCCGGTTTTTGGATCAGATAGGCTCCACTTTCTTCGTCTTTCTGAGCAAAAAGCTCCCTCAGGCGCAGCCTAAGGACTTCCCTAAAATAGGGAGCCAGACCTGTCTTGTGATCCACACGACTGAAATTAAGCTTGATGTCTTGTGTTCTGAGTGAATCAAAGCTCTGTTCATCAATTAGCTCATTTCTGAGCATTTGTCCGAGCACCACATTTCTTCTCACCTTGGCATTCTCTGGTCGGCGTACCGGATTATAGAGATTCGGGTTTTTCGCCATACCAACCAAAATAGCCGACTCCAGAATATTGAGTGAATCGGGAGACTTGCTGAAATAAACATTGGCCGCGGACTTGATGCCAACAGCATTGTTGATGAAGTCGAATTTATTGAGATACATGGTAATGATCTCTTCCTTGGTATACTGCCTTTCAAGTCGGGTAGCGATCACCCACTCCTTGAATTTTTGAATCACCCGCTCAAACTTGTTAGCCGGACGATCGTGAAAGAGCATTTTCGCTAACTGCTGGGTGATGGTGGAGCCACCTCCACGACTGGTAGTGCCCGTCAGCACCCCGAGAACTACCCTCGGTAAAGCCCAAAAATCGATACCATAATGACTGTAGAAGCGCTCATCTTCAGTGGCTACTAAGGCTTGATGAACATTTGGACTGATGTCCTCAAACAGCACATTGGTTCGGTTTTCTCGATAATACTTTCCCAATATGACCTGATCTGCAGTATATACTTCAGTGGCCAAATTGCTCTTCGGGTTCTCAAGCTCTTCGAATGTGGGGAGCTCACCCAGAAAATCATTGGCCACCAGATAGAATAGCAGAACGATTCCGAGGAGCGGTAAACTTGCCAATCCCCAAAAGATCAGGAGGTATTTACCCAGACCCATTCGTTTATTCTCATCTTCTGCCATATCGGGAGCTAAAATTAAGGCAATTAAGGACTGTGCTCAGGAGCATTTAACTCTTTTTCAAGAATAACAATGTTCAATTCTTCATATACGATCTTCCAGGCCGACCCAGGCGCGAAGAGTTTTAGATGAAATTGATTCAATTCCGCTGCTCCATCTCGATCTGTCATTTCGATGTTCAGTTCATTGAATGAGCTTCCATTTGCTTTCCAGGATCGCATGCCGCTAATGCTCTTATTGAGGATGATCACTTTCGGTTGATGCCCATCGATCTCTTCTTGCGTGATTCCAAAGGTATGGTAGGAATTATTGAAGTGATCGCTGGGTAAATAAGAATAATAGTCGCTCAGGATCTTGATATGCCCTGGGTAATTGGCCTTCATCCAAAGTCCTGCTTTTACATATTCGTGATCCATCTTGCTTGAATAGCGGTCGAAAACAGCAAATGACTCGATGGCAGGTTGGAGGACAAGAAGCGGAGCAAGAAAGATCAGCAAAAAACCCTTCTTTAATGTCTTTTCAAGCTTTTGAAGTCCATAAAATGCTGGAATTGAGATCAGGGGGAGTAGGTGAAAAAGGTATCTGGGTCTGCGCATATTCACCTGAATCATCAGATAGATAAGTGCGATCCCCAGGGTGATCAGCATGATCCAGATCAAAATGGTCGTATTGTCTTCTGACTTTCTTGATGTAATGATGAATAGCGAGAGCACAAGCGGAACGAACAGACTCAAGGCCAGCCCAAATTGGGAATAAATGACCTGGAACCACAACAATGGATTACTCGATTCCGCACGCCAATGTCCACGAGAAACATGCTCACTCTCATACTTGAAGTCTTCAAGAAATGCAGTCCAATCACTGATCAGATAAGGATTAGTGGCCAACCAGGCTCCCAGAAAAAGAAAGAGGCAAAGACCACCATAGACCATGAGTTCCATGCTGCTTAGCGCTCTTTTTCTGAACATGAAAAGCAGAAATAAAAAGGGAATTGGAAGTAGGAATATCCCTGAGTACTTTGTGCCAAAAGCTAAACCGAGGATCATGGAACTCAAAAGCACATTCATGATATCTGTCCTGGCGCGGGTCATTATATAGATAGCCAGCGAGCAGAACATAAGCTGCAATAGATCTGGGTGAACGAACTGAGCGTACTCGAAGACCTTTGGTAAGAACAGGACAGATGCACTGGCGAGTAGAGCATAGAAAGGGCTGATCTGTAGGTTTCGGGCACTTAGAAAAATGAACAGTCCAGCCAGAAACCAGGAAAAAAGGGAAAGCGATCTAAGACTCACGGCAAGTACTTGTTCGTCGCTGGTATCAAAGCCGAGTCCGCCCAAAACTTTAACCACAAGATGGCTGGCGTTGATGTACAGGTAGCCATAATTATAAAAACCCCGAGGATCGAAATCCCGCGCCAAAACATTCTGTTTGAGTTGCCAGGTTCCCGCTCCTTCATCCAAATTAAAGACCTGGATCAATTCGATATCCTTACTGGCCGTATCGAGATTAAGGAGCGCCAGAACACCAAAAGCCAGAATACTGGACAACACCAGTAAACTCATAAGCTTTCTGGGCGCATTCAACATCTATTCACTAAACTTTTCGACTTTCAGACCCACATCCCAAATGCCAGGTAGCTCTTCTCTTCGCATGGCTTGCTGAAGTTCAAATTCATATTCTCCCGCCATTGGAAATTGAAGTTTGTAACGGAACATCACGCTTGACGATTTAATGTCTCCAAGTCCTTCTCCGTACCACCGACCTTGCTTATCGGCTAAAAGGAACTGCAAGGTGTCGAGCTCTGAACGCCCATTGGGATATGTTGTTTCCATGAAGATATAGAGGTTGGAAAAAGGATATTCATTGCCGTTTCGCAGATTCAGATAGAGATTGTAAGCCTGTTTGGGATCCTCAATATTCAGCTTGTAGCTCAATTTATTCTCTTCGGTCCAAACGCCATCTTCTATTGCTATGTTCTCTTCATAAAAAGCGGTACCGAGGCATGAAATGAGAAGGAAGGGAAGAATCAAAAGGATCAGTTTTCTCATGGTTTAATTCTGTTTTGCCAATTTAAAGAGTTGCATACACTTTATGGATAGATCTAAGAAGAGTATACGCGGATTTGCATTGCGTTCAAGGTGATAGAGGGCTTCATCAAACTCCTTTTGAAAATAAAGGCAGGTCTTATGATTCACGTATGGGGCAAAATTTCTGATCCAACGCAGCAATTCTGCACCAGTGTAAAGCGCTTTTTCCCCAGAGTAATTCAAGGCTAAGCTCTCCCTGAAGATGCGCAAACCAAAGATCAACAAACTTTTTTGTGCCTCCCTGTTCATTCTGGAGCTGGCATCTGCGAATTCGATCAGCCCAGCTACATCCCGCTTAAAGCAACTCCGCATCCAGTGCTTGAAGTGCTCAGCGAGATTTTCCCTGAATTCATCCTGACTCAAAGTATCCAGTGCTCTACGGTAATCTCCCTCACCCAGATGAGCAACTTCCTCAGCCAGTTTGGCCTCTATGCCTTCATTTTTGACTAGAGCCTGACTGATTTCCTCCTGTTTGAGAGGGCCAAGTCGGCTGATCTGTGTTCTCGAAAGGATGGTGGGCAACATGTTCTCCGTGGATTCGGCAGTAAGAATGAAGATGGTCTTCCTAGGTGGCTCTTCAATGATCTTGAGTAATTTATTTGCGGCCGAAACATTCATTTGCTCAGCATGCCACATGATGAGCACCTTAAATTCTGATTCGTAAGGTTTCAGGCTCAGTTCGGAAACAATCTCCCGACTTTCATCTACATTGATCATGGCCTGACGGTTCCCAATATCAATTCGGTCTAACCAATTCTGATAACTCAGATAGGGATTCTTTAAAACCTCTTCTCTCCAGAGATGAACAAATTTCTTGCTGGTAGGATGGTCCTTTATTTCGTCATTTCGATTCACGGGAAAGACATAGTGAATATCTGGATGCACCAGCCTTTCGCATTTCAGTTTGGTGCCTTGCGGGTCATTGCTCGCCGCCAATAAAAGCTCATTCGCAAAAGCCAAAGCAAGTGGCAGTGTACCATAGCCGTCTTTGCCAACCAGAAGTTGCGCATGAGGTACGCGTTCCGTTTGGATCATATTTTGAAGCTGATCGATCAGCTTTTTTTGGCCTATGACATTATTGAATTGCAAAAGCTTGTGAGATATATAAAATGACTGATAGAGAAAACTAATTTTGAAGTCCAAATTAACAGAAAAAAAGAGGCATATGTACCGCATAGATGAGGCTGATTTCAACCATAAGAGAGCATTGATGAGAGTTGATTTTAATGTGCCACTCAATGATGAGCTGCAAATTACAGACGATACCCGCATCAGAGCGGCAATTCCAAGCATTAGCTCCATTCTAAAAAAAGGGGGCTCGGTAGTGCTGATGTCACACTTAGGAAGACCAAAAAACGGCCCAGAGCTTAAATTTTCATTGAAACATCTTCAAGCCAGGATAGCCGAACTCACTGGGGCGAAAGTTCATTTTGTGGCTGATTGCATCAGCGAGGAGTCTTTTGAAATGTCAGCTGAATTGGCGCCAGGTGAGATCCTCTTGCTAGAAAACCTCCGCTTTTACAAAGAAGAGAGTGCAGGAGATCGCGACTTTGCAGAAAAGTTGTCAAAACATGGAGATATTTATGTGAACGATGCTTTTGGAACCGCCCACCGTGCCCATGCCTCAACGGCGATCATCGCGGAGTTCTTCCCTGAAGATAAGATGTTTGGTTATCTGATCGAAAACGAGCTGAAAAGCGTAAAGAAGGTATTGCACAACGCCGATCATCCATACACCGCCATTATTGGGGGTGCAAAGGTGAGCTCAAAGATCAGTATACTGGAAACCCTGATGGACAAGGTAGATAACATCATCATTGGCGGGGGAATGGCCTTCACTTTCATCAAAGCCAAAGGGGGAGAAGTAGGCGCTTCATTGGTTGAGGAAGACTATTTGGATACGGCATTGAAGGTTTTGAAAAAGGCAGAAGAAAAAGGGGTTAAGATCCAGCTTCCCGAAGATTGTGTCATTGCTGATGCATTTTCCAATGATGCGAATAAAAAAGAATCTCCGATCGATCAGATCCCAGAGGGCTGGATGGGCCTTGATATTGGAATTGATAGCGCCATTGCTGCATCTGATATCATCAAAAGCTCAAAAACCATCCTTTGGAACGGACCCATGGGTGTATTTGAGTTCTCCAATTTTCAGTCGGGAACTCTTGCTGTTGGTGAGGCTTGCGCTGCAGCTACCTTGCAGAATGAGGCCTTTAGCCTGGTAGGCGGAGGGGATTCCGTGTCCGCAGCCAATCAGTTTAAGCTGAGTGATAAGCTCTCGTATATCTCAACGGGAGGTGGAGCCTTACTTGAATATCTTGAAGGAAAGGCTTTGCCGGGAATAGAGGCGATCAGAAGCTGATCTCATTCTCGTCAATCACTTTTTCGAACTCGGGAAGCATAAGTTCTCCACCCGATTTCAGATAGCGGTAGCTCAAACTTTTGTTCAGATCATCATGCTTGATGAACTCCAGATCGTGATTAAAGCGATCAAAGATCACGATGATCACAGATAGGATCAGGGCTACTTTCAGAATCGAGAAACTCAAGCCCGCCAACTTATTCAGGAAGGATAAGGCCATGATCTTAACGACCTTCTCCAGCATCTTTCCAAGAAGAAAGACGGCAATGACAACAGCCAGAAAAGTGACAGCAAAAGAAAGTATAGGAAGGTGTTCGCTTTGGATCTCAAGATGCTCAGTGAGCAGATCAGCGGCATAGTTTGAAAACCTCAGTCCAGCAAAAATACCCAAACCCAAACCCACCAGGGTTGCTAACTCAAGGATCAGTCCGCGTCTAAAACCTCGCCAGGCAGCTAACAATAAAGGAATAAGTAAAGCGATATCGAGCCAATGCACAAGACAAAGCTAGACTGCCCACAGGCTTTAGTTCAGAAAAGAAAAAAGAATTATTAAAAATCAGACTTTGATAAGCCTAGTCTTCGTCGTCGCTGCAGACCCTCAGGACAACGGTTTCCTCAACCGTTTCATACTCCTCCAGGGTAATGAATCCATCGGCACACAGGGTATCCCCAACGAGAATGGTCCCAATATTTGGGAAAACACCAGTATCTCTTGCAACCACATCATACTTGAAAGCTTCGATCTTCAATACAGCAGGGTTTTCAAAGTCGTGCTCAGTTCTTCCAGCTTCATTGGTAAGCTGAGTATCTTTTACCACACAGGGCCTTTGATTCGGTTGATCGATACAATAAAGAATCACAGTGGCTTCGTTCACCGCTTCGCCAGCTGAATCTATAACAACGATCTCAGCTCTGGTAGGATCCGACTCACAAGAATAGAGTAGTGGGAAAACCACAAGCAGACTAAAGATCGCCGCTGAGAAAAACTTGATCAACTTCATTTTTGCTCTATTAAGCTGGCAAATATACGAAAGGAATGTGGTTCTGTTTCACTGCCCTATTAATCAGTCATTGAGCTCAACACCGATAGGGCTCCCAAAACATTACTTTTGTGCTTCCAAAACAATACTATGAGACAGTTTTCCATCATGCTATTGGCGCTTGTGTTTTTGAGTCAGACGGCACAGGCCCAGAAGAAAAAGAAGCGTAGAAAGGAGATTGTTCTCGTTGAAACCAACTACGGCGATATCAAATTGAGATTGTTTGATGAGACACCCAGACACAAGGAAAATTTTCTGAAACTGGTTGAGGAAGGAACTTATGATTCAAGTCTTTTTCATCGCGTGATCAAAGATTTCATGATCCAGGGAGGTGATCCGGAGTCGAGGCGAGCTGACTCTAACGCAGTGCTCGGCAATGGAAGTTTGGGTTATACCATGGCACCTGAGTTTGTCGATAGCTTTTTCCACAAAAGAGGAGCCCTTGCTGCAGCGAGACTCGGCGATGATGTGAATCCAGAACAGGAGAGTTCATCCTGTCAGTTTTACATCGTGCAGGGTAGGAAGTTCACTGAAAACGACCTGAATATGATGGAAAAACAGATCAACACACGCCTCATGAATTCATTGTACCGGAATTTCTTTGAGAAGGAGGGAAATGATGAGTTCAAGAAACGTTTGTTGGATAGTCAACGCAAAAAAGATCAGGAAGCTTATCAGAATTTGATGGCTGAGATCAAGCCGGGCATCGAAGAGAAGTTTGAACAAGAGAAATTTAGTTTCAGTGAAGAACAGATCAAGGCTTATACGACCATTGGAGGCGCACCACACCTTGATGGAGCTTATACGGTTTACGGTGAGGTGGTCGAAGGAATGGATGTGGTAGACAAGATCGCTGCCCAGCCCACCGATTCGAGAAGCAGGCCACTGAAAGACATTAGAGTTCAAATGAAATTGGTCAAGCGCTGATCATATTCTTAGTTTTGCGGCAAATGGCAGAAGAGAGTTTATTGGAACAGGTTGCCGGCCACATGAAGGCCGTTGAGCAATTTGAAGAAAAGGACAGCGAAAAGCTGGAAGCCTTTCGAATTCAGTATTTAGGTTCTAAAGGAATACTGAAATCTCTTTTTAAGGAGTTCAGAAATGTCCCCAATGATCAAAAGAAGAAATTTGGTGAGGAGCTGAACAAGCTCAAAGAATTGGCTCAATCTCGCTATCATGAGCTTAAGTCGGTTTCGGAGACTTCAGGCGACAGCAATACGGGTTCAAATCAGGATCTGAGTAGGCCTGTGAGCGGAATAGAGCTCGGTTCCCGTCACCCTATCTCCATTGTTAGAAAGAGGATCCTGGAGATCTTTAAACGCATGGGATACAGTGTGGCTGAAGGTCCGGAGATCGAAGACGATTGGCACAACTTTACGGCCCTTAATTTTCCCGAGGAGCACCCGGCGAGAGATATGCAGGATACTTTCTTCATCAACAAGAATGTGGCTTTGAGAACCCATACCTCTTCGGTTCAGGTGCGAACCATGGAAGAGAATGATCCGCCCATTAGAATTGTGGCTCCTGGTCGCGTTTTCAGGAATGAGGCTATATCAGCAAGAGCACACTGCATCTTTCATCAGGTAGAGGGCTTGTACATCGATAAGGATGTCTCTTTTGCCGACATGAAAAAAGACCTACTACAATTCGCTAGAGAATTCTTTGGCGCTGATGCTCGTATCAGACTGAGACCTTCCTATTTTCCATTTACAGAACCTAGTGCTGAGATGGACGTCTATTGGGGGCTGGAGACCGAAGCTGATCATCGGATCACAAAAGGAACCGGCTGGCTGGAGATCATGGGATGCGGTATGGTAGACCCGAATGTACTGGAGAATTGTAAGATCGATCCAAAAAAATATTCTGGCTTCGCCTTTGGAATGGGGATAGAAAGAATTGCCATGTTATTGTACGGGGTGAAGGACCTCAGACTCTTCTTTGAGAACGACTTGAGATTCCTTCGACAATTCGAAAATGCATGGTATTAAGCCTTGATGCCTGAGAATCAGGTATTAAAAAAGATTGACAATATTTTAAGAAATGTCTTTCTTTGCAACTGAAATTCAAACTAAACTATAATGTCTGATATTCAATCAAAAGTAGTTTCCATCATCGTTGATAAACTCGGAGTGGACGAAAGTGAAGTAACTCAAGAATCTAGCTTCACCAACGATCTTGGTGCTGACTCACTAGATACTGTAGAACTGATCATGGAATTCGAGAAAGAATTCAATATCGCTATTCCAGATGATCACGCGGAAAATATTGCCACTGTGGGTGACGCAGTGAAGTATATTGAAGAACACCAGGGATAATCCCCGTTTTTCATTAGCATGGAGTTAAAGCGAGTAGTCGTAACCGGTCTTGGTGCACTTACTCCGGTAGGAAACAATGTGGATTCCTACTGGAAGGGATTGCTGTCTGGAACTTCCGGAGCAGCGACTATTACTCGCTTTGACGCCAGCAAATTCAAAACACAATTTGCTTGCGAGATCAAAGGTGTCGACATGAGCGAACACTTTGACCGAAAAGAGATCCGCAAACTGGATGTCTTTAGTCAATATGCGCTTATCGTCAGTCGTGAAGCAGTCAAAGATGCCGGCGTTAGCGCCGATAATATTGACGTTGATCGTGCCGGAGTGATCTGGGGAAGTGGAATTGGTGGGATCATCACATTCCAAAATGAGGTGAAGAACTTCATGGAAGGAGATGGTACACCGAGGTTCAATCCTTTCTTTATCCCCAAAATGATCGCAGATATCGCGTCTGGGCAAATTTCAATTGAATTTGGTTTTAGAGGACCTAATTTCAGCACTGTTTCTGCATGTGCATCATCAACACACTCACTTATAGATGCCTTCAACTATATCCGTATGGGTAAGGCCGACCTGATCGTTTCAGGAGGATCGGAAGCTGCAGTGATCGAATCCGGTGTAGGAGGATTTAATGCCCTGCATGCGCTTTCAACTCGCAACGACTCCCCTGAAACGGCCAGCCGTCCCTTCGACAAGGATAGAGATGGATTCGTACTTGGTGAAGGTGCTGGTGCGATCATACTTGAAGAGTATGAGCACGCCAAAAAAAGAGGTGCCAAGATATATGCGGAAGTATGCGGTGGAGGAATGTCTGCCGATGCACACCATATTACAGCTCCCCATCCTGAAGGACTGGGGGCCCTTAATGTGATGCGCGCTGCTTTGAGTGATGCTGAAATCAATGCCGAGGAGATCGATTATATTAATGTCCACGGAACTTCTACACCACTTGGAGATATTGCTGAGACCAAGGCAATTCAACAGGTGTTCGGAGATGACGCATATAAGCTCAACATCAGTTCTACAAAGTCTATGACCGGGCATCTGCTCGGAGCTGCAGGTGCTATTGAATCTGTAGCAAGCATCAAAGCCATTGAGAACGATATCGTGCCTCCAACGATCAACCACTTTACGGATGACGATGGACTGGATCCAAAATTGAACTTTACCTTCAATGAACCTCAGGAAAGAACAGTGAATGCTGCGCTGAGTAACACCTTTGGATTTGGTGGGCACAATGCTTCTGTGATCTTCAAGAAGTTCCGGTAAGAACCGGAAAAGCTGAAATTTCTTCAAAACATATTTTCCAGGAGATCTGAGCGAGATCAAATGGTAGCTGAATTCCTCTGGGAGGTTTTTGGGTTGAAGACCAAACAGCTTGATATTTATCGTCAGGCTTTAAGACATAAGTCGGCCTACACCGTCAAAAAGGGAATGCGAAGCAATGAGCGCCTGGAGTATCTGGGGGATGCGATGATCGAATTAACAGTATCCGATTATCTATTCCACAAATACTCCGAAGCCAGCGAGGGAGAGCTGACCAAATTACGCTCCCGCATCGTAAGCAGAAAGAACTTAAATGAAGTAGGTGGCAGGATCGGCATCACTGGCGTTCTTTCAAAATCATCGCGCATCAAAGCAAAGAACACTTCCGTAGGAGGCAATGCACTGGAAGCGCTCATTGGGGCCATGTATTTGGATAAAGGATTTGAGCGGACCAGAAAGATCGTTTGGCAAAAGCTGCTCAACGAACTCATGAGCGTTGAAGAACTCGAGAAAAAAGAAGAGAACTTTAAGTCGGTGATCCTCGAATGGTGCCAAAAAGACTCCAAAGAACTCGACTATGAGACCACCGAAATGGATGGAGATACGCAGGGTTTCAGGTCGGTGATCAGCATCGATGGGGTAGTGATCTCAAGTGGTAAAGGGAGAAATAAAAAGTCTGCGGAACAGGATGCTGCAAAAGAAGCAGCTGCTTTATTGAAAATCAAAGTATAGCTTTGTTTCATGTCTAAGACCCTACTCGAATTTGAATATGAATTCGATTTTAAACTGATCGGATTAAGCTGTCACCAAAAGGACTACCGCTTGGCCTGGTTTCTGAATTCAGCATTGAACTGGGACCTCAGAAAAATGGATAACCTTCAGGTTAAGCTTGGCAAGGGAGTTAAGCATAGCTTTGTGCGCAATGGGTTTTTCCATGAGGAACTGAACCTTCAGATAGATTTGATCTCGAACCTGGGTGAAGGAGTATACCTTGTGCCCGAATATCGCAAGGCCGACTATTTTATTAGGTTAGATGGAGAGAGCGACAACACTGAACTTCAAAACCTGTTAAAGAAGATAAAAGAAATTGAAGTGATCAATATGGCCTTTGAGCTTGATATTGAGAACTTAAAATCAAAGAATAATCTGTATTTCGAATGAACAGACTAAAGAATAAAACCAAGATCGTTGCCACACTCGGACCCGCTTCTTCAGACATCAAGTCGCTGGAAAGCATGATTCGCAATGGCTTAAATGTATGTCGACTCAACTTTTCTCATGGAAAGCATGAAGATCTGGTAGAGACCATCAAAAGCATAAGAAGCCTGAACCACCGTTTCGGCACTCACGTGTCTATTTTAGCCGACCTGCAAGGTCCGAAGATCAGGATCGGAAAGGTAGATGGGGGAGAAGTGGAGTTGAAAGGAGGCTCGAAGATCAAGATCGTTACGGAAGAAAGCTTGAGTACCAGCGAGAAGATCTTCATCAACTATGAAGACTTCCTCAAGGATGTTAAAGCGGGTGAGCGTATTTTGATCGATGATGGCAAGCTGATGCTTGAGATCAAAAAAGTGAGCAAGGATCACGCTGAGGCTGAGGTGCACTTTGGAGGCCCTTTATCCTCTAACAAAGGAGTGAATCTGCCGAACACAAAACTTTCGCTTCCATGCCTGACCGAAAAGGATATGGCCGACCTCGAATTTGCGCTTGAGCATGACATTCCATGGATCGGTTTGTCATTCGTGCGCTCCTCTAAAGATATCAAAGAGCTGAAGGAGATCATTAAAAAGAGTGGAAGAGAATCGAAGGTGATCGCCAAAATTGAAAAACCCGAGGCCGTGGCTGACCTCGATGCGATCATTGAAGAGACCGATGGACTGATGGTAGCGAGGGGCGACCTCGGTGTGGAAGTTCCGATGGAAGAGGTTCCGCTCATTCAGAAGAAGATCGTTAAGAAAAGCAGAAAGAAGTGCAAGCCGGTGATCATTGCCACTCAAATGATGGAAAGCATGATCACCAATATGGCGCCCACCCGCGCTGAGGTGAATGATGTTGCCAATGCTGTTATGGATGGAGCTGATGCGGTAATGCTCAGTGGAGAAACCTCAGTAGGTGATCATCCGATCGAGGTGATCAAAGCCATGTACAAGATCATTGTGCACACCGAGAAATTTAAGGGGCTTTACTACAAGGATGGACGCCGTCCGAGTACCTCCGATCGCGTTATTAGTGATGCCATTTGTAAATCAGCCTGTGAGCTGGCAGAAGGGATCAAGGTAAAGGGAATTGTAACGATGACCTTTTCTGGCTATACGGCCCAACGTGTTGCTTCCTATCGACCAGACGCGTTGATATTCGTCTTTACCGGTAATCAGGAGTTGCTCTCGCGTTTGAGCCTGATCTGGGGTGTACGTGGTTTTTACTATGATAAGTTCATCAGTACGGATCACACCATAGAGGACATCAAGTCCATTTTAAGCAAGGAAGAATTCCTCGACGCAGGTGATCATTTGATTCACCTCGCGAGTATGCCGATTTCGGACAGAGGTACCACCAATATGCTTAAAATTAGCACGGTGAAATAGCCCTTGAAAATGAGGAAACTTTTTGCGATTACCTTTGCTCGAGTTTAAAGAACCATACAGAACACATTAATAACCATAAAACACCAATCACTATGTATCCAGCTGAGATCGTCAACCCAATGAAAGCCGAATTAACCACTGTAGGATTCGATGAATTAACCACTCCAGAAGCTGTAGATGCTGCTTTAAACAAAGAAGATGGAACCGTTTTGGTAATGGTGAATTCCGTCTGCGGCTGCGCTGCAGGTTCAGCAAGACCAGGAGTGAGAATGTCGCTCGACAACGATAAAAAGCCTGATCAGTTGACCACGGTATTTGCGGGTTTTGATACAGAAGCTACAGAGCAAGCCAGAAAACACATGTTGCCATATCCTCCTTCATCTCCATCAATTGCACTTTTTAAAGAAGGCAAGTTGGTACACTTCGTGGAAAGACATCACATTGAAGGACGTACTCCGGAAATGATCGCTGAAAATTTGAAAGCGGCATTTGACGAATACTGCTAAGTAGTAGCAAAAAGTTCTTATTTTCGCCACCCTTAAATTTCACACCTGCCCGGGTGGCGGAATTGGTAGACGCGCTGGATTCAAAATCCAGTTCTGGCAACAGAGTGCGGGTTCGATTCCCGCCCCGGGTACTTATAACTCCATATAAACTTTCAAGGTATAAGCTAAATTAATGCTAAAGTGCCGAAGCCTTCATCTGAAGGTCTTGTAATGGAAATCGCTTTTTTTCTACTACAAAAAAAAATCTCTATCTTGCTCCTCAATCTCAAAATCAAATCGTTATGAAACTAATATTCCGCCTATTTCTTCTTGCCTCAGTATTTTCTAGCAGTCTTTTATTTTATTCCTGTGGGAGTTCATCTGATGTGGTTTCTAATTCCATCATTCAAAAGAGAAAATACAATAAAGGGTTTCACTTTAACCTCAAGTCGATTGAAAAACAAAGCCAACAAACGACACGTTCTGAAGTAAAAATTCAGAAGCCGTCAACACTGAATGACCCTGGGCTTGCCTTCGCTTCTGATAAGAATGCTGAAAGTGTGTCAGGATTAACAACAATCTCCAAAATAGATCAGATAGCGAAGATGGCGCTTCATCACACAAAAGAGGCACAACTTAACTACAAATCCAGTCAACTTGTCGCTGCTCCCGAACTTAGTAAAAAGCAAGTCCGTAAGATCAAAAAGATTAATAAAAAGATCGCTCAACTTGAAGAGCCAATGGCTCCAGAAGGAAATGATGATATGAATATTCTGGCGCTGCTTTCTTTCATTTTTAGTCTTGTCGGCATACTGCTTTTGCTCCTTATAGGATTTCCCTTCTTTTTGCCTCTAGCCGCAATTATTCTAGGAGCCATCGGTCTAAAACAGATCAATAAAGATGGTGGTAAAGGAAAGGGCCTGGCAATTGCTGGAATTGTCCTTGGATCTATAGTAGTGCTTTTATTTATTCTGCTCTTCCTCTTATTGGGGGCGTTCCTTCTTGCACTTTAAGAGCATGCTAGCTGTAAATAAAAACAAATAATAACAGTGTGGGCTTGTCAGATTGAGATCAATAAGCCCTCACATTCTTACCTTCCATGAAGTTGATGAAAGCCTGATTCACGACTCGGTTTCCTCCGGGAGTAGGGTAGTTACCAGTGAAGTACCAATCGCCCAAATGATTAGGGCAGGACTTATGCAAACTTTGGATGTTCTGATAAATGATATCCACCTCGGCGTTCAATTCTCTTGGCGTAAGTAGCTCGCTGATCTTCTTTGAGATCTGATCCGCAGAGAAAGGTTCGTAGATCTTTTGAACGTGGTTTCTGATCTGCTCTTTTGGAGCGTCTTTTTGTTCCAAACACAAGCGATAAACCTCTTCAATGACATCATCTTTGTTGTGATCGTGAAGCAATTCAATGGCCGCCCTAAAGGCGATAAAATCTCCCAGTTTGGCCATGTCGATGCCATAACAATCGGGATAGCGGATCTGCGGTGCTGAAGAAACAACCACGATCTTCTTTGGACCCAAACGATCCAACATCCTCAGGATACTTTGACGCAAAGTAGTACCTCGAACGATCGAATCATCGATCACAACAAGGTTGTCTACCCCGGGTTTAACCACACCATAGGTGATGTCGTAAACATGCGTAACCAGATCATCTCGTCCTTCATCCTGAGTGATAAAGGTCCTGAGCTTGGCATCCTTCACGGCTAACTTATGGGCCCTGGGTCTCAGCTCCAGGATCTTCTTGAGTTTTTCATCATCCGGATTGGCTCCGAGCTTCTTGATCTCTTTGAGTTTGTAGCCATTCAGATATTGTTGTAATCCCTTCACCATTCCAAAGAAGCTTACCTCAGCAGTATTGGGAATGTAGGAGAATACAGAATTGGTCATGTCACCACCGATGCTCTCGAGCACCTTGGGAACAATTTGGCTGCCTAACTCTCTTCTTTCCTCATAGATCTCGGCATCAGAACCTCTGGAGAAGTAAATACGCTCAAATGAACAGGAGAGTTTTTTGAGTGGTTTTCGCACTTTCTCTTCTGTCAGTTTCCCAGCCCGGTCGATGATCAGCGCATGTCCTGGTTTGATCTCTTTGATGTCTTCTACCTTGAGGTCAAAGGCAGTTTGGATAGCCGGACGCTCAGATGCGGCAACGATCACTTCATCATCCTGATAATAGTAACCCGGACGAATACCAGATGGGTCTCTTAAGATGAAAGAGTGACCATTTCCCGTCATTCCACCCATCACATACCCTCCATCCCATGATTCAGCAGACTTTTTTAAGATCTTTCTGATATCGAGCTTTTTGTTGATGATGTCGCTGATCTCCAAATTGGAATAGCCAAGATCTTTGTACTTTCTGAAGAGCTTTTCATTTTCAAGATCCAAAAAGTGACCGATCTTTTCGAGTACGGTCACCGTATCGGCTTTTTCTTTTGGGTGCTGACCTAAGTGCACCAGCAGTTCGAATAGCTCATCTACATTGGTGAGGTTGAAATTACCGGCAACAACCAGGTTTCGGCTTCGCCAGTTATTCTGTCGCAGAAATGGGTGGCAATTCTCAATGGAGTTCTTACCATAGGTTCCATAGCGTAGGTGACCCATCAACAGCTCACCGGTAAATGCTACATTTTCCTGCAACCAATGTGGATCTTTCAGTCGATCCGGATCCTCTTCCTCAAGTTGGCGAAACCTTGAATTGATATAATCGAAAGTATCCTGAATAGGTTGCTTGGCCACACTTCGATAACGGCTGATGTATCTTTTACCGGGAGATACATTCAACTTGATCGTAGCCACACCAACACCGTCCTGACCCCGATTGTGCTGCTTCTCCATCAGAAGGTAGAGCTTATTCAGGCCATACAGGGGCGTGCCGTATTTCTTTTGGTAGTAGGAGAGAGGTTTTAGAAGGCGAATGAATGCTAAACCGCATTCATGCTTGATGAAATCACTCATTCAGTAATACTTCGGAATGCAAATTTAGGCTTATTTCCAACACTAAATGAAGCGTTCATCTGCTTCCATTTGATGTCCACAATTGTCGCAGGTCCTCAGCGCTTCAGAAGTGTAAAAATCCCTGAACCTGGGCAGAAAATCCTTCTCGATGTTTTCAAGAGGGAAGTAACTTTCGTGAAGTTTGGTATTGCACTTGTCGCAAAACCACAGCAAGCCATCTTTCATATTTGTGCCCTTTCGAACCCTTTCGATCACCAAACCAACAGTATTTTCACCCCTCATTGGAGAATGTGGAATTTTCCCTGGTAACAGGAACATCTCTCCTTCCTTGATCGGAATATCCACGGCCTTGCCATCTTCCTGAATACGCACGTTGATATCTCCTTCCAGCTGATAGAAAAGCTCTTCAGTTTCATTGTAGTGATAATCTTTTCGGGCATTGGGTCCACCCACGATCATCACAATATAATCTCCCGCTTCGGTATAGAGGTTCTTGTTCCCCACCGGAGGCTTTAGGATATCGCGGTTGTCTTCGATCCAGGCTTGAAGGTTGAAAGGTCTACGTACTGACATCGTCAAATTTTTTCTAAAGGTAAAAATTCACTCAGATTCTGAACACAACCGAGTGATAGAGGTTCCATAAAGGCAGCTCACAATTCCGTAAATTCGCATGCTTATGAAAAAACTCTTTCTGCTCATTGCCGTATTGGCTTCCTTTAATCTCATGGCGCAACTGGAGCCTCACCAGGTAGATGACCAAATACAGCAACGCGATTGGTACAAGGCGCACCCAGAGTTGCACAATGAGATCGATCGTCTTCAGAAACAGCTCGAAGATGAACTGGCGCATTATCAAAGGCATGCATCCGCCAAAAGAGGTGAGCAATATTTGATACCCGTAGTTTTCCATGTGCTGCATACGGGTGGAGCTGAAAATATCAGTGATGAACAGGTTGAGGATGCTGTGAGGATACTGAATGAAGACTTCAATTTCCAAAACCCGGATACAGCGGATATCGTTCCGGCCTTTAAAAACGTCGCGGGCAACCCCGAGATCAGTTTCAGGCTGGCTAAAATTGACCCGATCGGGAATGAGACAAGCGGTATAACAAGAACCTTCACAGAGCTAAGTAATGATGCAGGGGAGAACTCTAAGATAATCTTCTGGCCAAGGGAGAAGTATTTGAACATCTGGGTGGTAAACAGTATTGCGAGTGGAGCTGCAGGCTATACATTTTACCCTGCCTTCGCCCCTCCTTCCAGAGATGGCATTATGATCTTGCACAACTATGTGGGAGCCCTGGGAACAGGTTCTGCCAGAAGGTCTAGAGCTCTCACCCATGAGGTAGGGCACTGGATCAACTTGCCGCACGTTTGGGGAAGTACCAATACCCCTGGGGAAGCTGGAAATTGTGTTTCTGATGATGGAGTAGGAGATACTCCAAATACCCTGGGGTGGAGATCCTGCAACCTGGATGGAGAAACCTGCGGAAGTTTGGATAATGTACAGAACTATATGGACTATTCATACTGCTACACCATGTTCACCCAGGGGCAGTCCGACCGCATGAGAGTAGCGCTCACCTCAACAGTAGCTGAGCGAAGTAGCCTGATCACTGTGGAGAATCATCGGGCAACCGGCGTGATCGACAATGTGGAGGCTCGTTGGGAATTGAACAAAGATGTGATCTGTGCAGGCAGTGATGTTCAGTTCAAGGATCGATCCTATTACGATCAAACCAGCTGGGAATGGAACTTTGAAGGGGCTATTCCAGCAAACTCAACAGACACAAATCCCACGGTGAACTATTCGGAACCCGGAACTTACAGCGTGAGTCTGGAGGTTGGTGATGGAAATAGAAGCGATCTGAACACGATGCCCGCTCAAGTTCATGTCTTGCCAGAAGATGGTTTCTTTACACCCTACACGGAGAATTTTGAGAATCCTGCTTATGCCTCTCAGCTTTGGTTGATCAGGAATGGACAACTAGGCATCCAGAATGGATGGGAGTACAGCACATTCGTGGGGTATGAAGGAAATCATTGTTTGGTGAACCGAAACTATGGATCTGACCCAGGAAGGGTCGATGAATTTGTGAGCACAACAATGGATTGGAGCTCTTTTGAATCGGCGATCCTAAACTTCAATATTGCCTTCAGACAAAGGACACAGGACGATAAAGATCGACTAAGGATCTATGTGTCCAACGATTGTGGTGAAAGCTGGAAGCTTCGCTGGGTGAAGAGTGGTACTGATTTGGCCACCGGTCAACCAAGTAATTCCTATTTCTCACCAGTTTCAGGTGATTGGGCAGAGATCGAGATCGACAATTTCCCAGTAGCTGATATGGTTGATAATGTGATCATGAAGTTTGTATTTGAGTCGGGTGGCGGGAACGAACTTTACATTGATAATATTTTAATTGCAGGAGTGTATAAGGATGTGCCCGTGTTGAATTTTCCAGAGAATGGGCAAAATAATATTGCTCAAAAAGTAAGGCTGGACTGGAAGCCAATTTTTGGTGTTTCGGGCTATGAATACGAGATAGATACTGATACCAGTTTCTCAAGCCCTGACCTACAGACCGATTATCTCGACTATATCTCAGTTGAGGCCTTCAATGAGGATACTGAAGTTGAGCTGGATCTGACAAGGGGAACAACATACTACTGGCGCGTGAGATCATATTTTAACCAGGATGTGTCAGATTGGAGTGAGACCTGGTCATTCACTGTGAGCGCAAATGGTCAGGGAGATACCCTTTCCGTTCGTGAGATGCCTGATATCACCATTGGAAGCGATGAGCATAGCCAGGCGCCAGAAATGAAGGTATTCCCAAATCCATTATCAGAAGGGAGCACCTTGTTCATAGCCCTGGATAAGCCATTGAGTGGGCAGCTTCAGATGATAAACTCCCTCGGTCAGATCGTTTATCGGAATGCCTTCAATGATCAAATGATCCTGGAAGTGGATGCCACCATTTTACCAAAAGGCTTACATTGGTTGAATCTCAAAACAGAGGATCATATTTATAATCAAAGTATAGTCGTTGAATAATGGATTTAGATCTCAGATCAAAAAGAGCGCTAGTATGTGGAAGTTCACAGGGAATTGGAAAGGCTACGGCTCTGCAGTTGGCCGAGCTTGGTGCCAGCATTTGCCTCTTTGCCAGAAATGAGGAAAAACTAAAAGCTGTTCTTTCTGAGCTCGATACTTCCAAAGGGCAGGAACATGAATACCTGATCGCTGATTTCAGCAAACCCGCTGAAGTAAAGGAAGTGATCGAGGCATACCTTAGAAATGGAACTCAAATCAATATTCTGATCAATAATACAGGAGGACCACCAGCGGGTAAAGCCATTGATGCGGATATTGAAGAATTCCGAATCGCATTCAATAATCACCTGATCAACAACCAGCAATTGGTGCAGGCATGTTTACCAGGCATGCGCGAAAGTGGATACGGCCGTGTAGTGAATGTGATCAGCACATCCGTTAAAGCGCCTCTAAAAGGGTTGGGCGTGTCAAATACGGTGCGGGGAGCTGTTGCCAATTGGAGTAAGACGCTCGCCAATGAGTTGGGAGAGTATCAGATCACCGTGAACAATGTGCTTCCAGGAGCTACCAACACAGTGAGGCTCGAATCCATCATTGCCAATAAGGCCAAAAAAACGGGCAAAACAGAAGATGAGGTGGCCAAAATGATGGCTGCTCAGGTTCCGATGCAAAGGGTTGCAGAGGCCCATGAAGTAGCCAATGCCATTGCTTTTCTTGCCAGTCCGGCGGCTTCTTACATCAATGGGATCAATGTTCCTGTGGATGGCGGCCGTACACCAAGCCTTTAATTTCTGGTCTTAAAGCTGATGGGAGCCACATAGCGCACCCTTACTTTTTTACCCCCTTGTTTTCCGGGTTCAAAGCAGCCTAAAGAGCGCACCACTCTTTTCGCTTCCTCATCGAGGGCAGGATGGACCTTGGTTTTGGCTTTTACCTTGCTTACCCTGCCATGCTCATCAATGATGAACTCAACATATACCTTTCCCTCAGCTCCAACGGATCTTGCCTCACGGGGATATTTCAGGTTCTGTGAGAAATGTCGCAGCATATACTCCCGGGTGCAATCAAGGTCACCAGCATCGCACTCACACGCATAGGGCATTTCGGCTGCAAATTCGAGGGTGGGAATAAAAACGGGATCTTTCTCACCAGATTTTTCCTCATCAAACCAGCTGATAGAGTCGAGGTATGTCAGGTCGGGAGCCACATCGGGAACAGGATTGGGTTTAACCACCGGCTCTGGATCTGGCTTGGGCGGTCCGGGTTTTGGTTTGGGAAGTTCCGGGATCTTGTTTTCGTATTTGACGATCACCATGGTATCCTGTTCGATCGGAGGAATCCAATCGTCAACTACGATGTTCCTGTCAAACTCTGCTACGTGGTATTCGAAAGACATGAGTGAAGCACTCAAGGCGATACTGCATCCCAATAAAAATCTGAAGCTTGTGAATTTCTGAATCATGGCTGTGTTTTATATAAAAACGCAGCGAGTTCAACTTCAGTATATCATATCTGGCCTCTCACGTACTTTTCTATGACCTCAGGGTAGAATCTATGCTCGAGTTTAAGCACTTTCTTACCTAGTTCTTCAGCGTCATCATGAGGTTCTATCTTCACTTTCTCCTGAAAAAGGATGCGTCCCTCATCATATTCTTCATTCACGAGATGAATGCTGATACCAGAGATGGGTTCTCCCGCTGCTATGACCGCTTTGTGCACATTCATACCATACATTCCCTTTCCTCCGAATTTTGGAAGAAGTGCTGGATGAATGTTCAGAATGTGATCTGGGTATTGCTCCAAAAGATGCCCAGGGATCTTTTTCATGTATCCAGCTAGTATCACATAATCCACCTTTAAGTCCTTTAGGTATGCGCCAAGTTTATTGGGGTCCTTTCTTTCTTCAGCATTAAAAGAACGGTGTTTAATCGCGTATTGCTCTGCGTACTTAAAGACTCCTGGCTCGGGGTTGTTACTGCAGATACATACGATTTCAATGTCTTTGATGTCCTGGAAATGACGAATGATAGAGAAAGCATTACTTCCTCTGCCTGATGCGAAAATGGCCAATCGGGTCATGCTTCAAAATTCTTAATTTGCCGCAAACAGTAGCCATTTATGTCAGAAAATGCATTCATTCCTTTCGAAAGCCTCTCATATAGTGGAGATGAGGTAGCCGCTGAGGCCAGAAAATTCAGATCCTTTATGGAGAAAAGGCGCAGTGTTCGCGACTATTCTAAGAAAGAGATACCGAGATCGGTGATCGAAGATATCATCATGACCGCTTCTTCAGCTCCTTCTGGAGCGAATAAACAGCCCTGGACCTTTTGTGCGATCTCAGATCCTGAGATGAAAAAGAAGATCAGAATGGCCGCTGAGAAAGAAGAACACGAGAATTACAAACACAGAATGAGCGATGAATGGCTGAAGGATCTTGCTCACCTCGGTACCGATGAGCACAAGGAGTTCCTGGAAGATGCGCCCTGGCTGATCGTGGTCATGAGGAAGACTTACGAGATAGAAGAGGGAAGTCGCAAGAATGTATATTATGTGAATGAATCGGTAGGTATAGCGGCTGGCATGCTGATCACAGCCATACACAAAGCGGGTTTGGTCACACTTACTCACACCCCGAGTCCCATGGGGTTTTTATCTCAAATTCTAGGGCGACCAAAAAATGAGAAACCCTTCTTATTGATGCCTGTGGGTTATCCAAAAGAGAAGGCAATGATCCCAAATATTGATAAAAAAGCTCTGGATGAGGTCAGCCAGTGGTATTGATCACTTCTCTCTTTCTACCGTATAGGTAACCAGTGTTTCCAGTGATCTTCTCGCCTCGGTTTCGGGTAATTGTGCAAGGATATCCAGCGAAGCCTGGGCATAATCATTCATTTGCCGGGTGGCGTATTCTATTCCTCCGCTTGCGGAAACTATCTCAACCACCTCAGCAACTTTCTGAAAATTCTGATTGTGGTTCTTCACGATGTTCACCATATGCTTGCGATCTGCTTTTGAACTGTGATTCAATGCGTAGATCAAAGGAAGAGTGGTTTTTCGTTCCTGAATGTCGATTCCAGTAGGTTTCCCGATATTCTTGCCTGCACCATAGTCAAAAAGGTCGTCTTTGATCTGAAATGCAATACCCACTTTTTCACCGAAATCGGCCATCAGCTTTTTGGTCTTTTCATCGGCATCAGCACTTAAGGCTCCGCTTTGGCAACATGCCACGATCAATGCTGCTGTTTTTTGACGAATGATCTCGAAGTATACTGACTCATCGTAGTTCAGGGTTCGGGTCTTTTCCATTTGAAGCAGCTCCCCTTCACTCATGGCTTTTACTGCTGTGCTTACCACACGAAGCAATTCAAACTCATTTGCATCGATGGCTCTTAAGAGTCCCTGCGAAAGCAAGTAGTCGCCAACAAGTACCGCCACTTTGTTTTTCCAAAGGGCATTCAGAGAAAAGAATCCGCGTCGCTCATTAGCATCATCCACCACATCATCGTGAACCAGGGTAGCAGTGTGAAGTAATTCAATGAGAGTTGCGGCGGTAAACGTGGAGTCGCTCACTTTCCCGCAGGCTTTTGCCGAAAGGAAAACGAACATAGGTCTGAGTTGCTTCCCTTTTCTTTTGATGATATAGTGCGTGATCCTATCGAGAAGAGGCACTTTACTTTTCATCGCAAAGCGGAAGCGATGCTCAAATTCTTCCAATTCTTCCTGAATTGGAGCCTTTATGATCTCAACAGAGTTCAACTTATTCACTGTAGCTATAACTACATTTTGTTTGCCAGTTTGTTTTTATTCGCCAACTGACCGCAAGCGGCATCGATATCCTTGCCTCGACTTCTTCTGACCTTAGCTGTGATTCCTTTATCTTCAAGGTAGGCAGCAAAGCGGTCTACCTTTTTCTCATCTGCTTTCTCGAATTGGGCATCATCGATCGGATTGTATTCAATGATATTCACCTTGCTGGGGACCTTTCTGCAGAAGTTCACCAATTCTTTTGCGTCCTCTATAGAGTCGTTAAAATCCTTGAAGATGATGTACTCAAACGTAAGTCTGTTTTTTGTTTTGTCGAAGTAATAGTTGAGTGCCTCAGAGAGGGCGTCCAATGAGTTGCTCTTATTGATCGGCATGATCTCAGAGCGTTTTTTATCGTTTGCAGCATGTAAGGAGAGCGCAAGGTTGAACTTCACATTATCATCCCCTAATCTCTTGATCTGTTTGGCGATTCCTGCGGTTGAGACCGTAATGCGTTTTGGAGACATCCCCAAACCTTCTTCTGAGGTGATCTTTTCAACGGAAAGGAGTAAATTCTTGTAGTTCATGAGAGGTTCTCCCATCCCCATGTATACGATATTACTGAGAGGAACTCCATAATTTTCTCTGGATATGCGATCCACAGCAACCACCTGATCATAGATCTCGCTAAAATGAAGGTCTCTCAGACGCTTGAGTTTTCCTGTTGCACAGAAAGCACAACTTAAGCTACAACCCACTTGAGAGGATATACAGGCTGTTTTCCGACTATTGGTAGGAATGAGTACACTTTCGATCACCTTGCCATCGTAGGTGCGCATCGCACATTTAACCGTGCCGTCGTTGCTCAATTGGGTTTCACCGGTTTGCATAGCGCGGATCTCAAATCGGTCATTTAATCTCTCGCGCAATGATTTGGAAAGGTTGGTCATTTCAGAAAAGTCCTGTGCCGACTTCTTCCACAGCCATTCCTGGATCTGTTTAGCACGAAAGGCCTTTTCATCCCATGCTTCGAGCTCCTTTTGGACCTTTTCTGGTGCTAATTCCCTGATATCATCCTTGTTGTGATCCATTGCGGCAAAGGTAGTCACTAAAAGCCCGAATTCACCAATACTTCTGCGATCATAAGATCATAGGGGGTGGTTATCTTGATATTTTCTTCATTTCCATCCACACAGTGCACCTCAAAGCCAGCAGATTCAGCCACTGTAGCATCATCCGTGAATTGATCTGTATAGCTTTGTTTAAAGGACTCTTCTAAAACTTCAGCTCTGAAGCATTGAGGAGTTTGCACGGCAACTATGCTCGACCGGTCGAGGGCTTTAGAGTGCTTGCCTTTGATCTCTCGGAGGGAAGACTTCATTGGGTAAACGGGAACGACTGCCTCGTGTTCTTCCAGTGCAGAAAAGCAGAACTCAAGAGTACGCTTGCTAACCAACGGCCTTACTGCATCGTGAATGCCTATGTGTTTTGCCTTTTTGATCTGGCTCAAACCATTTTGGACCGAATGAAAACGGGTTTTTCCTCCAGTACAAGTTTGGATGTTTTGTTCTGCCAGGAATTTTGATTGAATCCCTTTCCAACGTGATTCATCACTGGACGGTATCACAAGTACAAGTTCCACTTCAGGGTCAAACTCCAGAAATTTTTTGATGGTGCGCACGATGATCGGTTCACCGCAAAGGTCCAAATACTGTTTGGGTAGAGAAGTACCCATCCTGCTGCCAGATCCCCCGGCTACGATTACCACGCCTCTGTTCATCAGGATTTATTTTTTTGATGCTTTTTCAGATCTTTTTCAGCGTCTTTAAGCTTGTCGCGGATGCGATCGCGTTGTTTTCGAAGAGATTTTTGTCGACTCCGAGCATCATTTGGCGTGACTTTCCCTTTTCTGATTTTCTTGTCCAATCTGCGTTGATCTTTTTCAACTCCTTCCAGCTGGTCTCTGTACTTATCTACCTTCTTTTCGTACTTCTTGAGTTGCTTTTTCCATTTGTCCAGTTCTTTCTGAGCCTCCTCTTTCTCTTCTTGCTTTTCTTCTTTCTCCTCCTCCTTTTTCTCTTCCTTATCTTCTTGCTTTTCGTTGTATTCTTCCCGGAGTTTTTCTTTTTGTTTGATCTCCGCCTGTTCTTTGTTATAGGCTCTTTCTCTTTCCTTAAAGACATTATCTGCCCTTTCCCCAACTCTTTTATTTGCGAGATTTCCGGCGATCAGCATCACGTTGATCGGAGCCAGCTTAATGGAGCCTGAGAGTTTTTCTTTTTCAACTGATTTGATTCGATTAAGGTATTTGTCATACATGAGAAATTCCGTGGCAAAATCCGCTCTCAGTTTGGCGTTGCCTTCTTGAGCTTCGTCAATGCGCTGCTGCTCAGATAAACTAAGCTCTTCAAGTTCGAGCTCGTAGTTGTAATCGACATCCAACTCTTTCAGGTAAATGATGTAGCGTTTGTATTCACTGGGAGGAATGACCAAACTGATCTCAAGGTCTGGATTTGTTTCCAACTTCAGTTTCATGATGCCTTTCTCATCACTGGTGAGCTCTGAGACCTTTTCCTTCTTCAGCCATATTTCAGCTTTTAACCCAGATACTGGTTCTCCAGCATGAGTCAGCTCCAGGTGGAGGTTGAAAGGTTGAGCGCATAAGCCAGAGACCATGATCAGGTTCAAAAGGATAGTCAATAACTTCATACTACAAAGCTATGATTTCTGCATGCTGTTTCGCGCGTCAAGGCTAAGAGAATATATTTGCAGGAAGAAGACAATGTTATGTACGGATCGATCAAAGAAACACTTCAAAAGGAATTAAAGGAAATAGACGAAGCAGGTCTGTTTAAAAGAGAAAGGGTGATCACCTCTGAGCAAGGGGCAGAGATCAGTGTTGAGGGCGGAAAGAAGGTTCTGAACTTCTGTTCAAACAACTACCTCGGCTTATCATCCCACCCAAAAGTGAAAGAAGCTGCGAAGGCAGCGATCGACAGCCATGGTTTTGGGATGTCGTCTGTGAGATTCATCTGTGGTACACAGGATATTCACAAGGAGCTTGAGCAGAAGATCGCAGATTTCCACGAAACAGAAGACACCATTCTATATGCAGCCGCATTTGATGCAAATGGTGGAGTATTTGAACCTCTTTTAGGTCCGGAAGACGCGATCATTAGCGATGCTTTGAATCACGCCTCAATTATTGATGGAGTGCGACTGTGTAAAGCGCAGCGTTTCAGATATGCCAACAATGACATGGCCGATCTGGAGGAAAAGTTAAAGGAAGCCGAAGGTGCAAGGTTCAAGATCATCGTAACCGATGGCGTATTCTCGATGGACGGATATGTTGCTCAATTGGATAAGATCTGCGACCTGGCCGATAAATATGATGCAATGGTGATGATCGATGAATGCCACTCTACTGGATTCATTGGATCCACGGGAAGAGGAAGTATGGAGTTGAGAAATGTGATGGGTCGTATTGATATCATCACGGGCACTCTGGGTAAAGCCCTTGGAGGTGCCATGGGCGGATTCACCACCGGAAAAAAAGAGATCATAGAGATCTTACGTCAACGTTCCAGACCTTACTTGTTCAGTAATAGTTTGGCGCCTTCTATCGTTGGGGCAAGCATTGCTGTTTTTGATCTTCTGAGCGAGACCACTGAGCTTCGCGATAAGCTGGAATGGAATGTGAATTACTTTAAAGAAGGCATTAAAAGTGCTGGGTTTGACATCAAGGATGGTGAAAGTGCGATCGTACCGATCATGCTTTATGATGCTAAACTTTCTCAGGACTTTGCCGATCGCTTGTTGGAAGAGGGTGTTTACGTGATCGGATTCTTCTATCCAGTTGTGCCTAAAGAGCAGGCCAGGATAAGGGTTCAGCTATCTGCAGCACACTCAAAGGAGCAGCTCGATAAGGCTATAGCAGCCTTCAAAAAAGTGGGAAAAGAGCTTGACGTGATCAGCTAGTCTGAGTCCTGTCGATTTTTTTCACTTTTTCCTATTGGCTTTTAGTCAAATAAGTTATATCTTCGCAGCCCCTTTTTTAGGGCTGTTTCGATTGATAATCAGCTAAAAGCTAGAAAAATTGAATAATACAAGTTACAAAACAGTATCTCAAAGGAAAGAAGACGTTCAGAAGAACTGGGTTCTTGTTGACGCTTCAGATGAGATTTTAGGACGCCTTGCGTCGAAAGTTGCCTTCATTCTAAGAGGCAAGCACAAGGCAAGTTTCACTCCACATATTGATGGTGGCGATCATGTTGTGGTCATTAATGCCGACAAGGTGAAGCTTAGCGGTTTGAAAGCCGAACAGAAGAAATACATTCACCACACAGGCTATCCTGGGGGTCAGAGAGAAACAAGTTTCGAAGACCAGATGAAAAAGGATTCTACCAAGGTGATCGAAAAAGCGGTGAAGGGAATGCTTCCAAGAAACACGCTCGGAAGAGAGATCTTTAGAAGTCTTCACGTATATGCCGGTGCTGAGCACAAGCACGAAGGTCAGAACCCCAAAGCCATCAAACTAAACGATATTAAATAAGTTATGGAAGGAGTAAACGCTTTAGGAAGAAGAAAGAACGCGATCGCTCGTGTGAATCTTCAAAAAGGCAAAGGAAAGATTGTGATCAACAATCGCGAACTTAAAGAGTACTTTACAAACGAAGTGCTTTACGATGCGGTAACAAAGCCTTTCCAGCTTACCGACACAGAAAAGAAATACGACGTGCGCGTGCTTGTAAGAGGCGGTGGAATCAGCGGTCAGGCCGGAGCCATCAGTCTTGGTATCTCAAGAGCACTCGTAAAGATCGATGAAGAGAATAAACCTGCTCTCAAAGCAGAGGGATTGATGACTCGTGATCCAAGAATGGTGGAAAGAAAGAAGCCAGGTCAGAAGAAAGCGAGAAAGAAATTCCAGTTCAGCAAGCGTTAATCAGCTGATTTGTTTAGTATCCAAACTTCCGGGACGCGTGAAATTCACAACTACCCGGGGGTTGCTTAATTCCAGGAAAGTAAACTCAATATAAATCAATGTCAAGAACAAATTACAAAGAACTATTAGAAGCAGGTGTACACTTTGGACACCTCAAAAGAAAGTGGGATCCAGCTATGGCTCCATATATCTTCATGGAGAAGAATGGGATCCACATTATCGACCTTCACAAAACGCAAGCAAAACTTGAAGAGGCTGCAAATGCACTGAAGCAAGTTGCTGCGAGTGGAAAGAAGGTACTTTTTGTCGCTACAAAAAAGCAGGCAAGAGATATCATCGTTGAGCGCGTTGAGAAGCTGAACATGCCCTACATTACTGAAAGATGGACAGGTGGTATGTTGACCAACTTCGTAACGATCCGTAAAGCCATTCGCAAAATGGATTCGATCGATAAGTTGTTGGAGAATGAAGAGGCAGATAACCTGAATAAAAAGGAAAGACTCTTCCTTTCTCGTCAGCGCGAGAAACTCAATAAGAACCTTGGTTCGATCAAGGACCTAACTCGTCTTCCAGCTGCGATCTTCATCGTAGATTGTAAGAAAGAGAACATCGCCGTTGCTGAAGCTAAAAAGCTGAACATCCCGATCTTTGCAATGGTTGATACGAACACTAACCCAACACATATCGATTTTCCTATTCCATCAAATGATGATGCTGCGAAATCAATCGATAAGGTATTGGAGGTGATCACTGAGGCGATTCGCGAAGGACTTGAAGAAAGAAGTCAGATAAAAGCGAAGAAATCTGAAGCTAAGGATAAGAAAGCCGAAAGCAAAGAGGAGAAGAAAGCTGAAGCTCCAAAAGAGGTCAGCGAAGAAGCCAAATAATTTCTAGAATCATTTAATACTCATTTATTATGGGAAAGATTACTGCTGCGGATGTGAATAAACTTCGCAAGCAAACCGGCTCAGGTATGATGGACTGTAAAAAAGCCCTTGTAGAAGCCGATGGGGATTTCGAAAAAGCAATTGAGATCCTCCGTAAAAAAGGACAGAAAGTAGCAGCTAAAAGAGGCGACCGCGAGGCTGCTGAAGGTTATGTTGTTGCTAAAACCAATGACGATAAGAGTCAGGGTGTAGTGCTCATCCTTAACTGCGAAACTGATTTCGTGGCTAAGAACGACGATTTCGTGAAGTTCGCAAACGATATTGCTGATACTGCATTGGCTAATCAGGCCAAAAATGTAGACGAATTGCTTAGCATGAGCCTTAATGGTAATGGAAGCATCCAGGAAAAGATCACTGAGCAGATCGGTAAGATCGGGGAAAAACTAGAGGTTTCAGAATATGCCTTTATCGAAGCATCTGATGTGATCGCTTACAATCACCCGGGTAACAAAACAGCGTCTTTGGTTGGCTTGTCTATCGAGGGTAAATCGGATACTGGAAGAGACATTGCTATGCAGATCGCAGCGATGAATCCAGTAGCTATCGATGAAGATGGTGTTCCACAGGATGTGATCCAGAAAGAGATCGAGATCGGTAAAGAACAAGCCATTCAAGAAGGTAAACCCGAAGAACTTGCTGAGAAGATCGCTAAAGGTAAACTCAACAAATTCTATAAAGAATCAACATTGATGAACCAGGAGTTCATCAAGGAGAGCAAAAAGTCAGTTGCTCAATATCTGAAAGAGGTTGACCCCGATTTGAAGGTCACCGAATTCAAACGAATTTCGATTCAGTAAACGAAAAAGAGAGGATTTTTAAAATTCTCTCTTTTTTTTGTCTAAACTTTCGCCCATGAAATACAAAAGAGTCTTACTTAAATTAAGTGGAGAAGCCCTGATGGGCTCAAAGAATTTTGGAATCGACCACGATCGCCTCGAAGATTACGCTAGTGATATCAAGAAGGTCGTTGAAATGGGTGTGGAGCTGGCTATCGTCATAGGAGGTGGAAATATCTTCCGCGGAATTCAGGCTACCAATGGTGGAATGGACCGTGTACAGGGCGATTACATGGGTATGTTGGCAACCATGATCAACAGTATGGCCCTACAATCGGCTTTAGAGGAGGTTGGTCTGGATACCCGACTGCAGTCGGCGATCAAAATGGAACAGATCGCAGAACCTTTTATTCGAAGACGCGCAGTAAGGCACCTTGAAAAAGGACGGATCGTGATCTTTGGGGCCGGTACAGGAAACCCATACTTTACGACAGACACGGCGGCTTCATTAAGAGCGATCGAGATCGAAGCTGACGTGATCCTTAAAGGTACCCGAGTAGATGGGATCTACACTGCCGACCCAGAAAAGGACGCCAGCGCTACAAAATTCAATACCATTTCATTTGATGAGGTTTACGAAAAGGGATTGAATGTGATGGATATGACGGCTTTCACCCTGTGCAACGAAAACAAACTTCCGATCATTGTATTTGACATGAATAATGAAGGCAATCTTCAAAAGGTCATCGCTGGAGAAGAAGTTGGAACACTGGTCGACATAGCCTAAGGTTTTGTAAATTGCGGCTGAAACTGAGCTAAGATGGAAGAAGAATTGAATATGCTGTTCTCGCTCACAGAGGACTCTATGAAAGAATCAATACAGCACCTGGAAAAGGAGCTGCTTAAAATTAGAGCTGGTAAAGCAAATCCAGCCATGCTTGAAGGGATCAATGTGGAGTACTATGGCACTATGACCCCTTTAAATCAGGTTTCGAATGTGAACACCCCAGACGGGAGAACACTATCTATTCAGCCCTGGGAAAAACAACTACTTGAAGAGATCGAGAGAGCCATCATCAATTCAAATCTGGGCTTAAATCCTCAGAACAATGGTGAATTGATCATGATCAACCTTCCGGCACTCACTGAAGAAAGAAGGGCTCAACTGGTCAAGCTTGCACGATCTGAAGGAGAAACGGCCAAAGTGAGTATTCGTAACGCCAGAAAGGATGCGAACGATAGTTTGAAAAAACTTCAGAAAGATGGATTGTCTGAAGATCAGGCGAAGAATTCAGAAGAAGAGGTTCAAAAACTTACCGACAGCTACTCCAAGAAAGTTGACGAACTGATCGATCACAAGGAGAAAGATATCATGACGGTCTAAGACTGCAATGATGTCCAAACTCAGCGTCATCATTCCTTGTTACAACGAGGAAGACAGCATCGGAAGAGCCCTCGACTCAGTTTCCTGGGCAGATGAGATCATATTACTCGATTCCTACAGCACCGACCAAAGTAGAAGTATTGCAGAGGCAAAAGGTGCCCGCATCATAGAACGCGAGTTTGACTACCCTGCTCGTCAAAAGAATTGGGCAATCCCGCAGGCGAGTCATGATTGGATCCTACTGCTTGATTCTGACGAAGAAATCACTCCTGAGCTGAAAGAAGAGATCCGTCAGATCCTCGAATCAGACCCAAAACACAAAGCATACTGGATCCCCAGAAAGAATATCTTCATGGATCAGCAGGTCAATTTTGGTGACTGGAAACGAGATGCAGTTATCAGGCTGATCCATAAGGAACACTGCCGATATGGCGATATCAGGGTGCATGAGGAAATTGAGACCAGGGAGTCTGTTGGTAGATTATCTCAGGTCATAAAACATTACACCTACAAAGGGTTGCATCATTATCTAAAAAAACTTGATCGCTATACGAATTGGGGAGCACAAGATCGATTTGATCGCGGAAAACGGGTTGGCATGGCCCAAATGATGCTTAAGCCGCTTTGGAGTTTTATTCGGGCTTACTTCATTCGGCTCGGAATACTCGATGGAAGAGTAGGTTTTATCCTCGCCTATCTTGCTGCATACACGGCTTTCATAAGAACAGTTAAAATTTGGCGCCTGCAAAAAGCCGAGCCTGTTCCCAAGGATTAAGCTAACCTTGAAAATATTAGTTTTGTCTAACTAAACTGCTCTAGTTCTAATGGACACATACTCCTACGTCGGAAACGGCGACGTGAATGCGATAGAAGATCTCTATAAACAATATCGAAAGGACCCTGAATCAGTCGATTTCGGATGGAAGAAATTCTTTGAAGGCTTCGATTTTTCCAGAACCAACTTCGAAGAGGATGGTGAGATCCCTGAAAACTTCCGGAAGGAGTTCAAGGTGATCAACCTGATCAATGACTATCGCTCAAGAGGTCACCTTTTCACCAAAACCAATCCGGTTCGAACAAGAAGACAATATAGTCCAACGCTCGACCTCGAGCATTACGGACTTTCAGAAGAAGACCTGGAGCTCGAATTTGCTGCTGGATCTGAGATCGGTATAGGTTCGGCGAAGCTGAGTAAGATCATAGAACATTTATCTGAAACCTACTGCCATTCCATAGGGGTAGAGTACATGTACATACGTCACCCAGAGGTCGTATCCTGGTTACAGGAAAAACTAGAATCAAAAAGAAACCAGCCGCAATTCAACAAGGAAGAGAAGAAAGAGATCTTCCGTAAGCTAAAAGAAGCGGTGCTGTTTGAGCAATTCCTTCACAAGAAGTTTGTCGGACAAAAACGTTTCTCTCTCGAAGGAGGTGAAGCACTGATCCCATCATTGAACTATATCCTGGAAAAAGGAGCCAATCTCGGAATTGAGGAATTTGTTTTCGGAATGGCGCATCGCGGACGATTGAATGTGCTGGCGAATATCTTTAAGAAATCATTCGATCAGATCTTCGCTGAATTTGAAGGGATAGAATACGAGGACAGCATGTTCGATGGGGATGTCAAATATCACCTTGGACACTCTCGCTCAAGAAAGACAGATAGAGGAGTAGACGTTCACCTAACCCTATCTCCCAATCCTTCTCACCTCGAAGCAGTAGATCCTGTAGTGGAAGGTATTTCCAGAGCTAAGGTCGATAAGTACCTGGAAGATGAATCAAAGATCTGCCCTGTTTTGATCCACGGTGATGCTTCTATTGCCGGACAGGGAGTTGTTTATGAAGTGGTTCAGATGGCTGGACTCAAAGGCTTCGGAGTAGGAGGAACGATCCATATTGTGGTGAATAATCAGATCGGCTTCACTACAAACTACATTGATGGAAGAACGAGTACCTATTGCACCGACGTTGGAAAAGTAACCTTGTCGCCAGTGTTCCACGTGAATGGAGACGATGCGGAGGCAGTGGTTCACACCATTCTTCTGGCAATGGAATACAGGCAGAAGTTCAAACAAGATGTATTCATCGACCTCCTGTGCTACAGAAAGTACGGTCACAACGAGGGAGATGAACCGCGCTTCACTCAACCTAAGCTTTACAACATCATTGCAAAGCATCCTAATCCAAAAGACATTTATCTCGATCAATTGATCGAAGAAGGAGTGCTTACGAAGGATGCTGCAAAAAAGGCTGAAGAGAAATACCTTTCGGTTCTTGAAGAGAATTTTGAAGCCTCCAAGAAAATGCAGCTTGCTCAGATCGAGCATTTCATGGAATTCACCTGGAAAGATGTTCCAGGGGAAAAGGAGGGCGACTTCGATAAGTCACCGAAAACAGCCATCACTCAAAAGGCATTTAAGGAACTTTCAAGCAGTATTACGAGTTTACCGTCCGACAAAAAATTCTTCAGAAAGATCACCAAGCTGAATGATGATCGCAAGAAGATGATCAAGGAAGATCGTCTCGATTGGGCCATGGGAGAACTCCTGGCATATGCCAGCCTGCTCAATGAAGGTCACAATGTGAGGATCACAGGTCAGGATGTGGAGCGAGGAACCTTCTCTCACCGACATGCGACCCTGACTATGGAGGATAGTGAAGACAAGTATGTTCCCCTGGCGAACATCTCAAAGGATCAGGGTAAATTCTGGATCTATAATTCGCTGCTTTCAGAGTATGCTGTGCTTGGCTATGAATATGGTTATGCCATGACGAGCCCCAACGAGTTAGTGGTTTGGGAAGCACAATTTGGTGACTTTAACAATGGAGCACAGATCATCATGGATCAGTTCCTCAGCGCAGCGGAGGACAAATGGCATATTCAGAATGGTTTGGTTATGCTGCTTCCTCATGGATATGAGGGACAAGGGGCAGAGCATTCCTCAGCAAGGCTGGAAAGATTCCTTCAGCTTTGTGCAGAGAACAATATGCAGATCGTGAATTGCAGTACTCCTGCCAACTTCTTTCACGCCCTGCGTCGTCAACTTAAGCGTGACTTTAGAAAACCTCTGATCGTTTTCACGCCAAAAAGCCTGCTGCGATACAAAGATTGTGTTTCGAGTATCAAAGACTTCAGCACAGGAGGTTTTAAAGAGGTCATCGATGATGCCAATGTGAAAAAAGACCAGGTTAAAAAAGTACTTTTCTGCAGTGGTAAGGTCTATTATGATCTTTTTAATAGAAGAAAAGAAACGAAAAGCGATGATGTGGCCCTCGTGAGGGTAGAACAGATGTATCCATTCCCACAAAAGCAGCTGGATGCGGTCATCAAGAACTACAAGAACTGCGAGACCTGGAAATGGGTGCAGGAAGAACCAGGAAATATGGGCGCATTGTCATTCATGATACGCCATTTCACCATGGTTCCAGTAGAATTTGTCGCGAGACCAGATAGCGCATCACCTGCCACTGGATCCTCCAAAAGACACGCTCAACGTCATAGCGAATTACTAGATAAAGCATTTGAATAATCACCGAAGTAAATTAGATCAGAGATGATTCTAGAAATGAAAATACCCAGTCCGGGTGAATCCATCACAGAAGTAGAAATAGCACAGTGGCTGGTGGAAACCGGAGACTATGTAGAGAAGGATCAGGCCATAGCTGAGATCGATTCTGATAAGGCAACGCTAGAACTGCCGGCAGAAGCTGCAGGTGCCATTGAGATCCTCGCAGAGGAAGGTGATGTGGTAGAAGTTGGTCAGGTTGTATGCAAGATCGATACTTCGGTAGAAGGTGAAGCCAAGCCAAAGGCTGAAGAGAAGGAAGCCTCAAAATCAGAAGATAAAAAAGCTGAACCTGAAAAGAAAGAATCTGCCAAAGAGGAAAGCGAAAAAGCTTCAGAAACAAAAGTTGCTGCAGATGTCAAGGCAAGCCCTGTAGCGAAGGAAATGATCGAAAAGAACGGCTTAAAAGCTGATCAGATCGGTGGTTCAGGGCCTAAAGGGCGTATTCTGAAATCAGATGTTGTTTCATACATGTCGGGTGGATTCGATACCTCTGCCGCTGCTGGTTGGGGTGGTACTCGCGAAGAGCGCAGAGAAAGGATGTCGAGCCTTCGAAGAAAGGTCGCCGAGCGCCTGGTAAATGTGAAAAGCGAAACGGCCATGCTCACTACCTTCAATGAGATCGACATGAGCGCAGTAATGGCTGTTCGTTCAAAGTATAAAGAGAAGTTCAAAGAGCAGCATGAGATCGGATTGGGCTTCATGAGTTTCTTTACCAAGGCCTGTACAGAGGCACTCAATCTATTTCCGGCAGTCAATGGTATGATCGATGGAAAAGAATTGATCTTCCACGACTATGCGGATGTAGGGATCGCAGTGAGTTCTCCGAAAGGGCTTATGGTGCCTGTGTTGAGAAACGCAGAGCAAATGACGCTGGCTGAGATCGAGAAAGAGATCAAACGTCTTGCCCTCAAAGCAAGAGATGGCAAGTTGGGTCTGGATGAGATGTGTGGAGGAACTTTCACGATCACCAATGGAGGCGTGTTTGGATCTATGCTTTCAACTCCGATCATCAACCCACCACAATCGGCTATTCTGGGAATGCATAATATCGTTGAGCGTCCGATCGCTGTAAATGGCAAAGTGGAGATTCGTCCAGTAATGTACGTGGCACTTTCATATGACCATCGCATCATCGACGGTAAAGAATCAGTAAGCTTTCTCTACAAGGTCAAAGAGATGATCGAGAATCCAAGCAAACTCATGTTTGGAGGCAAGGAGCCGGAAGAGGTTTTGTTGGGACTTTAGTACTCAGCATTCCCTTTCTTGTGCTAGCTAAGCTTAATTGATGCTCTGACTTGGAGGTTTTATTGGATAGTCTGAAAGTTCGAAGGTCTGATAAGTCTGATAAGTCTGAAAGGTCTGAAAGGTCCGAAAGGTCCGAAAGATCTGATAAGTCTGAAAGGTCTGAGGGGTCTGACAGTTCGAAGGTTTGAATCGTGGCCTAATTTCAAGTCATTAATTGAATAATCTTATGCCCCAATTATTTATGTGATTTAATATAATCTTAGAGTTTTGGATTTATGTTCGGATTCGAGAAACTTACCGTTTATAAGGCTGCTAAAAAGTTCCATTCTCAAATTAGGGTGAAGGTCACCAAACAAAAGAATCTGGATAAGGCATATAGCTACCAACTTACCAGAGCTTCACTGAGTATTGTGCTAAATATTGCTGAAGGCACAAGCAGGTTTACGAATCCCTCGGCCAGAAATTTCTACATCATATCTAGGGGGTCCTTATTCGAAACCGTGTCGATGCTGGGTATTCTCCAATCGGAAGGGCTTATCTCTAATACTCTTTATGAACAGTTTTATTCTGATGCCCAGAAAATTTCCTATTCTCTCTATAGGATGATCAAAAGGCTTGAATCAAATTAGCTATGGGGCTTTTTGTTTTACAATGACCCTCAGACCCTCAGATCACCAGACCACCAGACCACCAGACCCTCAGACCACCAAACTTGAAGGCCCCCAACTTTCGTCGAGGGACTTCATAATGGAGGATAACAATCTTTGTATTCTCTAAGCAGCTTGAAGCTTGTGGCCTGTAGCTAGAGACTTAACCCGAAAACATCTAGCTTCGCTCGCGCTTCGCTGAATTTAGTTCAGCTTAATTGCAGAATCGCAATTAACCTGAACACATCTCACAACTATCTGGATCATCGAGTGAGCAGGCGATCTCAGCCATACGTTGCTCTTCGCTAATCTCTTCTTTTGGTTGTGATAGCTTGGATTTGTCCACGGTGAACTTGATCGCGTCAGTAGCTGCCTTGGTTCTCAAGTAATACATTCCCGTCTTCAATCCTTTTTTCCAGCCGTAGAAATGCATGGAAGTCAGTTTTCCAAAGTTTGGATCCTGGATGAAGATGTTCAAAGACTGCGATTGGTCAATATAGGCACCTCTGTCTGCGGCCATATCGATAATGGTCTTTTGAGAGATCTCCCAAACTGTTTTGTAGAGTTCTTTCAGGTTGTCAGGGATCTCGTCGATCTCTTGTACCGATCCGTTTGCAGCGATCAGTTTGTGCTTGAGAGATTCATTCCACAGACCGAGTTTTACAAGGTCCTTAAGTAGGTGTTTGTTCACTACGGCAAACTCACCCGACAGTGTTCTTCTCGTGTAGATGTTTGAAGTGTAAGGCTCGAATGCCTCATTATTTCCAAGGATCTGAGCAGTGGAAGCGGTTGGCATTGGTGCAAGAAGCAATGAGTTTCGCACGCCGTGCTCTTTCACTTCTTCTCTCAATACATCCCATTCCCAACGATCTGTTGGCTCAACACCCCAAAGATCGAATTGGAATTTACCTTCAGAGATCGGTGAACCTTTGAATGTTTCATAAGCACCTTCTTCTTTTGCAAGATCTTTTGAAGCAGTCACCGCAGCATAATAGATCGTTTCGAAGATCTCTTTGTTCAGCTGCTGAGCTTTTTCTGAATCGAATGGATAACGCATTTGAATGAATGTGTCGGCCAAACCCTGTACACCTAATCCGATCGGGCGATGTCTCATGTTTGAGTTCTTCGCCTCAGGAACTGGATAGAAGTTATTATCGATGATGCGGTTCAGATTCATCGTAGCCTGATAGGTTACTTCGAATAGACGCTCATGATCGAACTTGCCATCCTTAACGTATTTCGGAAGTGCTAAAGAGGCAAGGTTACATACGGCAACTTCGTCTTCTGAAGTGTACTCAAGGATCTCAGTACAGAGATTAGAAGAACGGATGGTTCCAAGGTTCTTCTGGTTCGACTTTTCATTAGCCGCATCCTTGTAGAGCATGTACGGAGTTCCAGTTTCGATCTGAGATTCCATGATCTTGTACCACAGATCCTGTGCTTTGATCGTCTTTCTTCCTTTGCCTTCTTTTTCGTATTTCGCGTAAAGTTTTTCGAACTCAGCTCCATATGAATCATAAAGACCTGGGCACTCATCCGGACACATCAGGGTCCACTCTTCATTCGCCTCAACGCGCTTCATGAACAGATCTGGGATCCACATCGCGTAGAAAAGATCTCTTGCTCTGTTCTCTTCTTTTCCATGGTTCTTTTTCAGATCAAGGAAGTCGAACACATCTGGATGCCATGGCTCAAGGTAGATCGCAAATGATCCTTTTCTTTTTCCTCCACCCTGGTCAACATACCTTGCCGTATCGTTAAATACACGAAGCATAGGCACGATACCATTCGACGTTCCGTTGGTTCCTCTAATGTATGAACCCGTTGCACGGATATTGTGAATGCTAAGTCCTATTCCACCAGCAGACTGGGAGATCTGCGAACACTGTTTTAGCGTATCGTAAATACCTCCGATAGAATCGTCTTTCATGGTAAGAAGGAAACAACTCGACATCTGTGGCTTGGGTGTTCCTGCATTAAAGAGGGTAGGAGTGGCGTGGGTGAACCAGCGCTCTGACATCAATTCATATGTTTTGATCGCAGAGTCGATATCCCCTTTGTGTATTCCAACAGAAACACGCATCAACATGTGTTGTGGGCGCTCGGCGATCTGACCGTTGATCTTTAAAAGGTAAGAACGCTCAAGCGTCTTGAATCCGAAGTAGTCGTATCCAAAATCGCGATCATAAATGATAGAAGAATCGAGCACCTCTGCATTATCCATGATGATCTGATAAACGTCATCAGCGATCAGGGGTGCTTTTTTACCTGTCTTTTCATCGATATACTCATAGAGGTCAGTTACCGTTTCACTAAAAGACTTTTTGGTGCTTTTATGAAGGTTCGATACTGAGATCCTGGAAGCCAACAAGGCATAATCAGGATGTGAGGTGGTCAATGAAGCCGCAATTTCAGCAGCGAGATTGTCGAGCGCTGAAGTGGTTACCCCTTCATAGAGCCCTTCGATCACGCGCATCGAGATCTTCACTGGATCTACAGACTGATCAAGTCCGTAGCATAGCTTTTTAATTCGTGCCGTGATCTTGTCAAATTTGACAGACTCTTTACGGCCATCTCTTTTTAATACATACATAGGGTAGTAGTTTTATTGATTAAAAATCTTCATTCAGGGTGAACGTTCTGTCTGTGTCTCCACCTTTTACACCAGACTTCTGATATTCTCCAACACGCTTCTCGAAGAAGTTGGTCTTACCTTGCAGGGAGATCAGATCCATAAAGTCAAATGGATTTTCTGAATTGTATATTTTCTCGTTTCCTAACTCCAAAAGCAGACGATCAGCCACGAACTCAATATACTGAGCCATTAGGTCTGAGTTCATTCCGATCAATCTAACTGGAAGTGCATCGAGGATGAATTCTTTTTCGATCTCAACTGCATCCATGATGATCTTCTTCACCAATGATTTAGGAAGTTTATTGTTCAGGTGCTTGTTGTAAAGCAAACAAGCAAAGTCGCAGTGCTGTCCTTCATCTCTTGAGATCAACTCATTTGAGAAGCTGAGCCCTGGCATCAATCCTCTCTTCTTCAACCAGAAGATTGAACAGAAACTTCCAGAGAAGAAGATCCCTTCAACAGCTGCAAAAGCAACTAAGCGTTCCGCGAAGGTTCCTTTATCGATCCAACGCAGTGCCCATTCCGCTTTCTTCTTCACGCAATCCATCGTTTCAATGGCGTTGAATAAGCGACCTTTCTCCGCTTTGTCTTTGATGTAAGTGTCTATCAGTAGGGAGTAAGTTTCTGAGTGAATGTTCTCCATCATGATCTGGAAGCCGTAGAAGAACTTCGCTTCTGTATACTGAACTTCATTCACGAAATTCTCAGCCAGGTTCTCATTCACGATTCCATCAGAAGCAGCAAAGAATGCCAATACGTGTTTGATGAAATATCTTTCGTCGTCGTTCAATTTTTTGTCCCAATCAACGAGGTCTGGTCCGAGGTCGATCTCTTCTGCTGTCCAAAAACAAGCTTCCTGAGTTTTGTAGGTTTCCCAGATGTCATCATGTTGGATCGGAAATAGAACGAAACGGTTCGGGTTGTCCTGTAAGATGGGTTCGCGTTCGAGCAATTCTTCTTGAGTCAGACCGCTCTGAATATCCTCGTTAAGGACCTCTTCCTTAATCTCTTGTTCCTGTTTCGTCTCTTGATTCTCCATGTCTTTTCTCTTTAATTTCTGTTCTTCAATCTGGCGAGTTTTAAGCGAGCAAATCCCCTAGACAAAACAGCTAGAATTTGTCCAAATTACTGATTTACAAGTACTTAAGAGTTCGCGCTCCGGTTAACTAGCTTGGATTAGGGGCTACCTTACCAAGATTTTGTGAAACAAATTTTGACAAAATTCGGAGACGGGGCAATTCAATTTAATTCACATTTGACTGTAGTTTTCAACACTGCAAATTCACATGCGAGTGTTCAAAAAATAATGTGTCTCTGCAACCTGATATGCATCAGGCGTTTCACTTTTGTCGGCTGCAGAAATTAACAATGAGAGAATAAATATTTATTGGTTTATTCATCTTGTTTGTCTATACTCCCACTCGCGCAAGTCTCCAATTCAGCATACCAGTCCTCGCCGAACTTGCGAATTAAAGCATCTTTTAAAAATCGGTAGACCGGAACCTGCAATTCTTTTCCAAGATCACATGCCGGACCACAGATTTCCCATCGGTCATAATTGACTGCGATAAAGTCATTGTATTCTTTCAATCGAACCGGATAAAGATGACATGAGATGGGTTTTCTCAATGTCGAGTCACCATTTTGCCAGGCTTTTTCAATTCCGCAGCTTGCCTTTCCGTCGTCTCCAAAGATCGTAAAGGCACATTCTTTTCCATCCACCAAAGGAGTGACCAGTTCATCTTCATTCAGGGGATCGTCTGTTGAAACGCCCTGCTCCTCTATTGCCTCCACACCTTTTTTTGGAAGATATGTTTTGATCTTCTTAAGGTCTTTTTTGATGAGGTCGGCCTCCTTTTGCTCAAGCGGTGCGCCAGCATCTCCGGCCACACAACAAGCGCCCTTGCAGGCCGACAAATTACACACAAATTCTTCTTCCAAAAGCTCTCTGGAAACCAGGCTATTTCCGATCTCGATCATGAACAGACGTAAAATTGCGATAAACTTAGCTTAAATCTGAAAATGCATTAATCGACAAAGCACAATAAATAGCGAAAAGACGCAAAGAAAAATTGGGTGGTTTGCATATGCTTGTATAGATTTGGACATCATCAAATCTCTGATGTTTTGAAACCAATTATTGCCCTAACATCCTGTTTGATAGTTTTCTGTCTTTCCGCAAAAGCTCAGACTTTTAATGCGGACCACTTTGTAGTAGCCAATTCTGGCGGCTTTTATGACGATGGATCCAACCAAATTAGCTTCACCATTGGTGAGACCATTATCCAAACTGTCGGTAGTAAACAGAGTTTTTTGACTCAGGGATTTCAGCAATCTGGATTCTGTACGTGCCTGATATAGGTTGACCACTTTTAATTAAGTGAGTCTATGAAAACAAAACTGCGTTCAATACAAAAGCA
>CBFHWY010000003.1:0-40536 GCA_965659675.1 Salibacteraceae bacterium
AGATCTGGGTAGGACCTCAGCACTTCTACCTGGCTTTCAGGCATAAAAACTTCAACCATCTTCCCTTCTGGAGCCGAATTCAATAGACGTGCACTCCAGAGATCTACCTGCGCAGCAGCCTGAAAGCTTAACAGCGAAAAAATGATGAGGAGCTTTTTCATTATTAGGTTCAACGAAAGATATTGATTCAGGTTTGTTTCATTTCTTCATAGGAAGGCAAGTCTTCGACCAAATGAGTTTTTTGCTGTTGAAAATCACAGTGGAAAACATAATGTTTAATGCCATTACTCACAAGAAGCCAGGGCACCTTTAGCTGGCTATTGTAGATCCCTATCTGCTCCATGGCTTTTTCAGTGATCTTCACATTCGGTGCTTTTAGCTCAAGGATCAGAAGTGGATCTGCCTTGTCATCATAAATGACCACATCCGTCCTTCTGGTGGTTTTATTGTAGGTCAATGATTTTTCAACTGCAATTCTACCCTTTGGACATGCGTAATGTTCGATCAGGGTCTTTAGCCAGTGCTGTCTCACCCATTCTTCTGGATCGAGCTTTACATAAGACTTTCTCACCTCATCAAAGATCTCCGTATAGGCCTTTGCCTTGCGCATTTTGAAGTCGAAAGATGGAAGATTAAGTTGAAACATTTTACCAAAGGTAGGCAGAACTTGCCCCTGCATTAAATACATTCGCTGTGTGGTACAGGCTGTTGAACTTTTGGATCAGATCAAATCGGGAAAGATCGCGCCAGTTTATCTGTTGAGCGGGGATGAGTCTTTCTACATCGATCTGATCAGTGATTATTTCGAGAAGGAATTCCTCAGTGAGGAAGAAAAAGGCTTTAACCAAACTGTGCTATATGGAAAAGAAGCTGTTCCATCAGAAGTTTTGGAAACGGCCCGCAGGTTTCCAATGATGGCCGAGCATCAGGTCATTATCCTAAAGGAGGCACGGCATATTTCAAAATTCTCTGAATTCGAATCCTACTTCAAATCTCCAACCCCAAGTACGGTATTGGTGGTTTGTATGAAAGACAAGAAGTTGGATAAACGAACTACTGCCTATAAGGCTGCTAAGAACAACAAGGATGTAGTCATACTTGAAACCAAAAAGCTCTACGACAATCAAATACCCGAATGGGTTAGTGCGTACGCCAAAACTCAAGGCTATCAGGTAAGCCCAAAAGCTGCCATGATGATCAGCGAACATATTGGCAATGACCTTGGAAGAATCGCTGGTGAGATCAACAAACTAAAGATCAATTTACCTGAAGGAAGCCAAATTGATGATAAGGTAGTAGATGAGTACATTGGCATTAGCAAAGACTACAATGTCTTTGAGCTCACCAATGCGCTCAATGCAAAAGATCACGCCAGGGCGCAAAAGATCGCCTATTATTTTGGACAGAACCCTAAACAGCATCCTTTCGTGATGACCATTGGTGCCTTGTATGGGAACTTCAGTAAGTTACTGGCTATTCATTATTTGAAAGATAAACACCCAGGCCATGTTGCCAAGACCCTCAAGGTAAATCCATACTTCGCCAAAGATTACGTTAAAGCGAGTGCCTCCTATTCACCTCGAAAATTGGTCTCGATCATCGACCTTCTACGAGAATTTGACCTTAAGTCAAAGGGGGTGGGAAACACATCTGCAAATGAAGCAGACCTTCTTAAAGAACTCTGTTTTCGCATCGTGTATTAGTCCTTTTCAGACCAACCATTCATACAGATAATTAAGCCCTTTGTAAATATCTGGTCAAGGTATGAATGAAAGAAATACATTTGGGGGCTTGAAAATGAAGCCTGCCAAATTCCATTTCCTACTCCTGTTGCTGATCTTTGCTTCAGCAGTCCAAGCTCAGGATGCCACCGTTCGTGGATTCGTGTATGACAAGGCTTCTGGTGAGCCTATCCTTTTCACCAATGTTTACCTGGAAGGGACCACTTACGGCACAAGCACCGATCAAAATGGATTCTACAGTATTTCAAAAATTCCAGCGGGCACTTACACATTAAAGTGCAGTTTTCTGGGCTATGACACCGCAAGTGAGAGGGTAACATTGAAGCCAGGTCAATTGGTTACGAAGAAGCTTTTTCTCAATGAATCCAGTGTTCAGTTAAAGACCTTTGATGTTTCTGCTGAAAAGCAAGAAGCTAAAACACAGGTAAAGATGTCAGTTCAAAAACTGACACCAAAACAGATCGCTCAACTTCCTTCTGTTGGTGGGCAAGCTGATCTCGCACAATACCTTCAAGTGGTTCCCGGGGTGATCTTCACAGGTGACCAGGGAGGACAGCTTTACATTCGCGGCGGTTCACCCGTTCAAAACAAAGTGCTCTTGGATGGGATGATCATTTATAACCCCTTTCACTCTATTGGTCTGTTCTCGGTTTTCGACACAGACATCATGAGTAATGCCGATATCTACACAGGAGGCTTTAATGCAGAGTACGGCGGGAGAATATCTTCAATCATGGACGTTTCTACACGCGATGGAAACAAGAAAAGACATAGCGGAGTATTTAGTGCCAGTCCGTTTTTAGCCAAATTGAACCTCGAGGGACCGATCAAACGAGCCAAGTCCAATAAGGATGGATCCATCTCCTATATCGTTTCTGGTAAGAGCTCGTATTTGGAGCAAACCTCTCCTCTTCTTTATTCTTATGTAGATACTGCTGGACTACCCTTCAACTTCACCGACCTTTACGGAAAGATCTCGTTTAGTTCTGGAAACGGATCCAAGTTCAACCTCTTTGGTTTGCGTTATACAGACCGCGTTAATTTCAGTGAGTTGAGCAGCTTAAACTGGTCGAACAATGGGGTGGGAGGAAATTTTGTACTGATCCCAGAGAGTAGTCCGGTTTTGGTTGAAGGAGGATTTGCTTTTTCAAACTACTTCATCAATTTTGAAGAGTTTGGTGCTGGACAAAGAACCAGTGGCATCAATGGCTTTAACATGAACCTGAACTTCAGTTATTTTCAAGGGGATAATGAATTCAAGTGGGGCATAGAAGGAATTGGATTCACCACCGATTTCACCTTCTTCAATTCACTGAACAGAAAGATCGAACAGAATGAGAACACCACCGAAATAGCAACATTTATGCGCTATAAGTGGACCAATGAGAAGCTTGTATTGGATCCAAGTTTCAGATTGCACTATTATGCCTCTTTGAATACCTTTTCACCAGAACCAAGACTTGGACTGAAATATAACATCACTGATAATATCCGCCTGAAAGCGGCAGGAGGTCTTTATTCACAAAACCTTATTCAGGCTAATTCAGATAGAGATGTGGTAAATCTATTCTATGGATTCCTTTCTGGTCCAGAGAACCTTCCAGAAGAGTTTCTCACTGAGAATGGTGAGACGAGAGAAGTAACACATAAACTTCAAAAAGCCATTCACGCAATAGCTGGATTCGAGTTTGATCTTTCTAATAGAATAAGCATCAATGTTGAGGGTTATTACAAACGCTTTACTCAGCTCTCCAATGTGAACAGGAACAAGATCTTTGAAGATGATCAGGACAATGCTGACAGGGCCGATATCTTTAAGAAAGACTTCATTATCGAAACAGGTGATGCCTATGGTGTTGACTTTGTGTTTAAGTATGATTACAAGCGTCTATACCTATGGGCTGTGTACTCGCACGCATATGTTACTCGCTGGGATGGCATCAGAGAGTATTACCCAGTATTTGATAGAAGACACAATGTAAACCTTCTTGGTACTTATACCTTCGGTAAGGATCTGAACTGGCAATTGAATGCACGTTGGAATATGGGAAGCGGCTTCCCGCTCACCCCTACTCAAGGCTTTTATCAGAAATTCAACTTCAGTGATGGCATCTATACCGACTATGCCACGGCAAACACCGATCAGATCGGAATCTATTATGGTGAACTGAACTCACAGCGCTTGCCATTCTATCACAGAATGGATGTGAGCGTAAAAAGAACCTTCTTGCTCGGACAGAATTCTGAATTGGATCTGAACTTTGGGGTCACAAACATTTACAACAGGGAGAATATCTTCTATTTTGATCGGGTCACCTTTGAGCGTGTGAACCAACTTCCTATCCTTCCAAACTTCGGATTGAATCTCAGCTTCTAAGCTGATGAAAACTTACTTGAATAATCCGGTTCAAGGTGGCATTATATTCCTACTTTTGAATCCCGAGATCGAGAACGTGATATTGGATGTCGGGAAATTGTAAATACATCTTCGTAACAGGCGGAGTTGCCTCTTCACTGGGCAAGGGAATCATTTCAGCCTCATTAGCTAAACTACTGCAAGCCAGAGGTTATTCAGTGACTATCCAAAAGCTGGACCCCTACATCAATGTTGATCCAGGTACGCTAAACCCATACGAACACGGCGAGTGTTATGTAACCGATGATGGTGCAGAAACAGATCTTGATCTGGGTCACTACGAAAGGTTCCTAAACGTACCAACCTCCCAATCGAATAACGTAACTACTGGTCGGATCTACCAAACTGTGATCAATAAAGAGCGTCACGGCGATTACCTGGGCAAAACAGTTCAGGTCATCCCTCATATCACTGATGAGATCAAGAAGTCTGTAACCAAATTGGGAGAAACAGGGCAGTATGAATTTGTGATCACAGAAATAGGTGGTACAGTAGGTGATATTGAGTCTCTTCCCTACATCGAAGCCATGCGGCAAATGAAATATGAGATGGAAGTAGACGTCATCTGTATACACCTGACCTATATCCCTTATTTGAAAGCAGCAGGCGAATTAAAGACAAAACCAACACAACACTCGGTAAAGCAGTTGCTTTCACTCGGAGTGCAGGCTGACATAGTCGTTTGTCGCTCTTCATATGCCATAACCGAGGAGATGAAACGTAAGATCGCTACATTCTGCAATGTACGCTATCACGAAGTTATTCAGGCACTTGATGCAGACACCATTTATGATGTTCCACTCGAAATGCGAGATGAGGAGTTGGATAAAGTAGTGTTGGACAAGTTTGATATGCCCAGCAAACATGAACCTGATCTTTCAAACTGGACCGATTTCCTGGATCGAATACAACACGCCACCGAAGAGGTTCATATTGGTCTCATTGGTAAATATGTTGAATTGCAGGATTCCTATAAATCCATCGCTGAGTCTTTTGTGCATGCAGGAGCAGCCAACCGCTGTAAGGTGAAGTTAGAATACATCCATTCTGAAAAGCTCACGCAAAAAAATATTGATAAGAAACTGGGTAAACTCGATGGCATTTTGGTCGCGCCTGGTTTTGGAGAACGCGGTATTGAAGGAAAGATCGATGCGATCAAATATGCTCGAGAAAATAAGATCCCTTTTCTAGGGATCTGTTTAGGGATGCAATGTGCTGTGATCGAATTTGGAAGAAACGTGATCGGCCTGGAAGATGTGCATTCCTCAGAGATCAAGGCAGATGCGAAAAATAAAGTGATCGACCTGATGGAAGACCAGAAGTCAATCAAAAGTAAGGGTGGCACGATGCGTTTAGGCTCTTATCCATGCAAATTGGAAAACGGCAGCCTGGCCCATAAAGTTTACGGAAAAAGCGATATAGATGAGCGTCATAGGCATAGATATGAGTTTAACAATCAGTATTTAGAGTCCTATCGTTCCAAGGGCATGTTACCTTCAGGGATCAATCCAGATAATGGTTTGGTGGAGATCGTTGAGATCCCAGATCACCCATGGTTTGTGGCTTCTCAGTTCCACCCTGAATATAAAAGTACAGTTGCCAGACCTCACCCTCTTTTTTGTTCCTTTGTCGAAGCATCATTGACCTTCGCCAAAGCGAGAAAAGAAACTGTCGATGCTTAAGAGCACAGTCTAGGAGATGGATAGAAATACCTTATTTGGATTATTACTGATTGGGGCCATATTGATTGGCTATTCATGGTGGAGCAAGCCTTCAGAAGCTGAAATTGAAGCTATGAAAAGGCAGCGCGACTCTGTAGAGCAGGTGCAGGCCCAAAGAGCTGAGGAAGAGGCGAAGGTCCTCAAAGCTGAAGCTCTTGCTGAAGATACGAACAGTACGGAAAACCCAGCAGCAGCCCTTTCGCAGTCTGATTCAATTGTACAGGCAGTGAACAGAACTAAATTCGGCATGTTCGCTGATGCCTCGCAAGGCGAAGCAGAGGTGATCACGCTTGAGAATGAAAAGCTTGAGATCTTGATATCCACGCTTGGAGGAAAACCCATTCAGGTTAGACTCAAAGAATACACCACTGGATTTGGAGACGATCTGATCATTTGGGATAAAGATTCCTCAAACTTTGGATTTAAATTTATTCAGGGCAATACCTTCCTAAATACGGAGCAACTTTATTTCAAGCCCTCGGCATCTGAAGTGAGTGTTACTGGAGATGAACTCAAAACCCTTTCATTAAAACTTTTCGCAGGCTCAAAAGACAAATACATTGAGTACCGCTATACACTTACGGGCAACAGCTACCTTGTAGATTATTCAGTCAATTTTCAGGGCCTTGCAGACCTAGCTGCAGAAAATCAGAATACAGTAGACTTCTACTGGTCTCTGGCATCTCCAAACAAGGAGAAGAGTCTCAAGAACCAGAATATGTACACTACCGTCTTCTGGAAGCCGGTTGAAGATGATGCTGATTATGTGAGTGAAGGCGGCTCAGGAAAAGAGATCCCAGAAGAGCCCATCGATTGGATCGCCCTAAAACAACAATTTTTCAGTGCGGTACTTCTCAGTGGTAGTCCCATTTCACATGAGGAATCTTACCTTGAAACGGTAGACCTCACTGAACGACCAGGTGGAAATTATGTAAAAAGACTCACTGCCTCTTTTCCATTGGAACTGAGTAAAACAACAGTACCCAGCGTCTCACATACCTTCTTCTTCGGTCCGAATAAATATGATCTACTCATGTCATACGACAGAGGTCTGGATCAGCAGATCGATCTGGGTTGGGGAATATTTGGTTGGACCAATGAATATGTGATCATTCCGATCTTCAACTTACTTGAGTCGCTCAATATCTCTTACGGGATCATCATCTTATTGCTGACGATCATCATCAAACTCATCCTTTTCCCACTGGTGTGGAGAAACTACATCTCTTCAGCTAAAATGAGGGTGCTTAAACCGGAGATCGATGAGTTGAATGAGAAACTGAAGGATGCAGATCCAATGAAGAAGCAACAAGAGACCATGAGTCTCTATCGTCAGGCAGGAGTTAATCCGCTTGCAGGTTGTGTTCCAATGATCCTTCAGGCTCCTATCCTATACGCGATGTTCCGCTTCTTCCCCTCATCTATTGAACTGAGGCAAAAGTCTTTCTTATGGGCAGATGATCTGTCAACCTACGACTCTATATTAGAGTTGGGCTTCACCATACCTTTTTATGGAGATCACATTAGTTTGTTCACCCTATTGATGGCGATCTCTTTGTTGTTCTATTCCAGAACCAATATGCAAATGACGCCACAAGCTGGAGCGCAGGCAGCACAAATGAAGATCATCACTTATTTGATGCCTGTAATGCTTTTAGTTTGGTTCAATGATTACTCCTCAGGACTCAGTTACTACTACTTCACAGCAAATGTGGTATCAATGTTGCAGATGTTCGTGATAAAAAAATGGTTTATCAACGAAGATGCAATTCACGCCAAGATTCAGGAGAATCGCAAAGGAGGAAAAGGGAAAAAGAAGTCAAAATTCCAGGCTCAGATGGAAGAAATGGCGAAAAAGCGCGGATACAAGCTACCAAAATGAAAAAGCTATTCTTCATCCTGATAGCGACTTCATTATTAGCTTTTGCATGTAAGGTAGAGCAAACGGCAACTGAAGAAGCTACTCAATCCAATAAAACAGAAGAACCTACTGTAACAGAGGTCACTGCTCCAGTTGAACCCTGGAGTGAGTTTGGCTCAGAGGAAGCCTATGAGCGATTTCAGCAGGAGCAACAAAAACAAAAACTGAGACAGGAAATGGGGGTTCAACATCCGCAGTGGGCGGATACTGTGGTAGTTGGTTTGGAACGAACCGCATGTTTCGGGTCCTGTCCATCATACAAATTCAGCATTTCGGAAAATGGATATGCCTATTACAAGGGAATGGCCTTCGTTGAAAATGAAGGAGAATATTCATCCAAAGTTTCTCAGGATATCCTTTCATCCATTCTTGAAGCTGCGGAAAAGACCCATTATTACAACATGAAGGAGTTTTATTGGGAGCCTATAACTGATGTACCAACAACATATTCTACAATAGTGAATAATGGAGTACGCCACAACAGACTCAACCAATCTGAAGCACCTCAAGACCTGATCGACTTTGAACTTTTCCTTGATGATATCATTGAGGAAGTCAACTGGACCAAAATCACCCAATGAGCATCTGGAATGGTGAATATCGAATTGAATATTGGGAAGAACGTCTCAAAAAAACCATTCACACACCATTAGGGATCAAGATCACACAGATCGGAGAAGATTTCATTGAAGGCACTTTGCCTGTTGATGAACGAACTCACCAACCAATGGGTTTACTTCATGGAGGTGCTTCGGTGGTCCTTGCAGAGAGTCTGGGTTCAATGGCAGCAAACATGGTGGTCGACCCCAATCACTATTGTGTTGGACAAAATATCAATGCAAATCACATCAGGCCAGTAAAAAACGGTCTTGTTACTGGAACAGCAAGGGCACTTCATATCGGTAAACGGAGTCAGCTTTGGGAGATCGAGATATGCAATGAGGAAGGAAAAATTGTTAACCTCAGCCGTCTGAGTATGGCTGTTTTGGAAAAACCAAATTCAAATGGGAGCTAAAGTTGGTATCATCATGGGTAGTAAATCTGACTACCCTATCATGAAGGAAGCAGAAAACATTCTCAAAGAACTTGAGGTAGAGTTTGAGATCGATATTGTCTCTGCTCATCGAACACCTGAAAAGATGTTTGATTATGCAAAGACAGCGCATGAACGTGGTCTAAAAGCCATCATTGCTGGAGCTGGAGGTGCAGCACACCTTCCTGGAATGACAGCCAGTATCACACCACTGCCAGTGATCGGTGTGCCTATTCACAGTTCAAATTCAATTGATGGCTGGGATTCCGTTTTATCGATCCTACAGATGCCTGGGGGAGTTCCGGTGGCAACCGTTGCTCTGGATGGAGCAAAGAACGCTGGGATCCTTGCGGCTCAAATTGTTGCTGCAAATGATGAGGAACTCCTTCAAAGGATCATCGATTATAAGGCTAAGTTGAAAGCTAAAGTCATAAAATCAGCAGAAGAAATCAATTCAAAAGGTTTCTGAAGCTTAACATTTTAAGCATACATTTTTCCTAATTTGGCGCTGTGATAAGATCAGCCCTCATCTTCACTTGCATTCTTTGGTTCTTCACTTCCAATGCCCAAGACAGAGCTTTACGAGGACCTGAATCTGATGCACGTGCTGGTATAGCCAGTCCTCTGAGTGACTCCTGGTCGACCTTTAATAATCCAGGTGCACTGGGACATATTCGATCACATAGTATTGCGCTCGCTTACCGAAATGCATACCTCATTCCCGAACTTGGAACTGCAGGAGCAAGCATCCAGTACAAGCTGAAAAATAGTGGTATAGGCCTCGGTTTTAGCCACTACGGCTATGAGAACTTTTCTGATAGCCGCATCAATTTGTCATATGGTCTGCTTCTCAACGAACAGATATCCTTAGGTGTTGCTTTTAGTCCACAGCTTCTCCGCTTTCCTAATACGGGCACACGATTCTATCCAAATGCAAGCATTGGCTTTATGGCGAAAGCATCCGACAAGGTGAATTTGGCTGCCACGCTTAGAAATCCTATAAACCAACAATTTGATGAGTACAGCAATGCTTTCACAGAAACAGTTCTTCAGGTGGGAGCGAGTTATGCTCTCGTTGAGGAGATCTCTCTTTTTGGGGAGTTAGAAAAGAACTTTGATGCTCCGCTCCGAGTGAAGATCGCCGGTGAATATATATTTCAGGAGAAAGTCTATTTCCGAGGTGGGGTGATCACGGCTCCATTAGAAGTGACTTATGGATTTGGGATCAAACTGAAATATTTCAACCTCAACATTGCCATGCGACAGCACAATCAACTTGGCATGGCTGGCCAGTTGGGAATTCATTTTGACATCAAAACGAAAGCCAAAGCGGGATGAAAAAACTACTGTTAGTAGTTTGCTTATTCTGTGCCTACCAACTTCAGGCGCAATGGACTCTTGAAGAGAAACAACGTCTCATCGAAGAACGTATAGAGTACATCGCTCAGGATCTGGAGACCGAGAACATTGACTTTACCACACTTTTCGATAATCTGGATGCACTGCTGGAGCAACCTATCGATCTGAATGAGGCAAGTCAATACGATCTGGAAGCTACCTTGCTATTCACCGATGTTCAGCTTGCGGGAATCATGCGTCACCGAAGGCAGTTTGGGGCATTTTTGAGCATCTACGAACTTAAATACGTAGATGGATTTAATGCTTCAAATATTCCTTTTATTCTTCCTTTTGTAAGGGTAGGTAGAGCCGACACAAAAAAGGATTTTGATCCGAAATGGTTACTCAGGGGCAGGAGCACATTGATACTGCGTCAACAGCGTATTCTTGAAACGGCAACAGCATACTCCCCTGCCGACAGCAACACCTCAGCCAATGCTCGTTATTTGGGTGATCCCAACAGGCTATATGCAAGATATCGATATCAGGCAGGTAAAAATCTGAGTATTGGCCTAACTGCAGAAAAAGATCCCGGTGAAGAATTCTTTAGCGGAAGTCAGAGCAGGGGATTTGATTTCTACAGTGCCCATTTGGCTATTTCACAGATTGGGGTGATCAAAAACCTGGTCATCGGTGATTACCAGGCTCAGTTTGGTCAGGGTTTGGGCCTATGGACCGGCTTTGGTTTTCGAAAGTCTTCACAGCAGCCTCTAAACACCCGTCGTTTTGGTCGAGGATTTGTGCCTTACACCTCGGTAGATGAAAATAATTTCATGAGGGGGGCCGCGGGGAGTTTTGAATGGAAGTCGCTAGAACTTTCGCTCTTTTACTCTCAAAAAGCCGTTGATGCGAATCTCGACACCAGTCTTCAAAATGACCTCTCAGCACCTGACTTTACTTCCCTTCAGCAAACGGGCTACCACCGAACGCCTTCGGAAGTATTCGACAAGGACGCTATACAGGAAAGGGTCTTTGGAGCGAATCTCGCATATCGTTTTAAGCAATTACGATTGGGCATCACCGCTTTCCAAGCCGATCTAGAAGGTGATTTTGACCCGAATCTCAGGTTATACAACCAGTTCAATCAGTCTGCAAATCTGAATCAGGTATTGAGTGAAGATTATCATTGGAACACCACATTCTTTCAGGCCTATGGAGAAATTGCCACATCGGCAAATGGAGCTCTGGCCCAGTTGCATGGACTAACATTTAACCTTCGGGAGCTTTTAAAGCTGAACATCTTATATCGGAATAAGTCTCCAAATTTTCAAAATCGCTATGCTGGATCATTCGGAGAGCGTTCCGTGAGTGCCAATGAAAAAGGATGGTACCACGGTTTGGAGTTACTTCCTTTTAAAAATATGAATATTCAGGCCTATCTGGATATCTATGAATTTCCCTGGCTCAGCTTCAGAACCGATAAACCAAGCTCGGGTCATGAAGCTTCTGTGTTTGCAGAATACAGGATCGACCGGAAGATCAAGTTATCCGGATTATATCGAAGTGAGCAGCGGGAGAGAAACAACAATCTTGAGGGGTTCAGGTTCCAAAACATAGCTCAAGAAAAACTCGATCAATACCGTTTGCAGATTGATTACGAAGTAAACTCCAGTTTAAGGCTGCGAAGTAGGGCCGAATATAGAACATACTATTTGGGAGATCGATCATCTTCAGAAGAGGGCTTCATGCTTTATCAGGACGTGTATTATACCCACCCTTCAAATAAATGGAACATCAGGGCCCGATATGCCTTGTATGAAACCGGATCCTATAATACTCGGATATACGCTTATGAAAATGATATGCGCTATCAATTTACTGTTCCAGCATATTTTGGACAGGGAGCCAGATATTACTTACTATTGAATCTTAAACCGATCCATAGTCTCACCTGGAGCTTTCGAATTGCCCAAAGCTTCAGAACTGATGAAGATGAGATCGGCTCGGGCATCGATGCTGTGCAAGGCCCATATCGAACCGAGTTTAAAACACAGGTCATCTGGAAATTTTAAAACATAAACATTGATTTTAGTTCTAAGTGTTATTATGAGTTTACTTCAATTATTACAGTCGGATGAAAAAGACCAAAAACCCATATTTCTATACGTTGGAGATCCGTTATGTTCCTGGTGTTACGGGTTTATGCCCGAACTGGAAAAGTTGAAGAACCACTATGATGGGGTGTTTGAATTTCAACTTGTTGTTGGTGGCTTAAGACCTTACAACGAAGAGATCATGGATGACAAGCTCCGTACTTTCCTTCGAGAACATTGGGAAGAGATTGGTGAAAAGACTGGTCAAAGCTTCAAGTACGATGTCTTGGATTGGGAAAACTTCAAATACGACACAGAACCAGCTTGCAGAGCGGTAGTGGTTGCAAGAGAAATGAAAGAAGAGATCAGCTTCGAGTTCTTTGAAGCGGTTCAGAAAAGTTTTTATGCTTCAAACAACAACCCGCTGGAGGTTGAGACCTATATGGACATCGCTGCGGAATTTGGTTTGGATCGTCGAGCCTTCTGGGAGAAGTTTAGCTCCGATGAGATGAAGAAAAAGACCAATCAGGATTTCCAGATATCAAGACAGTTAAAGGTCAAAGGTTTCCCAAGCACACTTATGTATATCAATGGAGAATGGTATATGATCTCGAGAGGTTATAGAAAGTATGAAGAGCTGAGAGGGATCGTTGAGAAAACCATCCTTTCTGCAGAAGAAAGCGAAGAGGATTAACCTAAGTATCCGAAGCGCTTCAAGCCTCTTTCTGTATTTCTCCAATTATCCTCTACCTTAACAAAGGTCTCGAGAAATACTTTTTTCTGAAGAAAATCCTGAATAGACATACGTGCTTCAGTCCCTAATCTTTTGAGTGCCTTGCCCTGATGACCAATGAGAATTCCCTTTTGTGATTTTCTAGCTACATAGATCAAGGCTCGAATTCGAACAATCTCCTCCTCTTCCTTGAATGACTCTATCTCCACTTCGCAACTGTACGGGACTTCTTTCTTGTAGTAGATAAAGATCTTTTCACGAATGATCTCAGCAATGAAGAATTTCATCGGAAGATCGGTGAGCTCGTCTTTCGGGAAATAGGCGGGTGATTCAGGCATATTCTCGAGGATCTCCTGAAAAAGTTGAGGCACAAATGCGCCCTTGAGAGCACTCACTGGACGAATCAAAGCATTTGGTAAAACCTTCTTCCAAACTTCGATCACCTCATCCAGGTCATCCTGTTCTATGGTATCGATCTTATTGATCACCAGAAAAACAGGAATATCAAAACGGGCTAATTTCTCAAGGATCTTGTGATTCAGACTTTCATTTTCCTTTTCCCGTTCAAGTGCTTTTTCAGCCCCAACTTCCGTGAGGTACAAAACCACATCTGCATCCTGCAGGGAACTTGACACAAAATTCATCATTCCCTCATGAAGCTTGTACGCAGCATCAATTATTCCAGGAGTATCCGAAAAAACTACCTGATGATCTTCCCCACTCACAATTCCCCTGATCCGATGTCGGGTAGTTTGTGCTTTGGAGGTAATAATTGACAGTCGTTCACCTACAATTTTGTTCATCAGTGTCGACTTTCCCACATTGGGATTCCCCAGAATACTTACAAATCCAGCTTTATGCATCACCACGCGAAGTTAGCTTTAAAATACTATATTTGCAGTCCAAATCGCGGGGTGGAGCAGTTGGTAGCTCGTCGGGCTCATAACCCGAAGGTCGCAGGTTCGAGTCCTGCCCCCGCAACAAGCCAAAGCCTGAATCGAAAGATTCGGGCTTTTTTTATGCTTTGTTGAGCCGAGCTTGCTCGAGTGATAATGAAGCTGAAAAAAGTCCAGGCGACCGAAGGGAGACAGGCTTTTGCTTGTAATGCCTCCCCCAAATCAGGACGGACGAGCGAAGCGAAGTCAACCCTGCCCCCGCAACAAGCCAAAGCCTGAATCGAAAGATTCGGGCTTTTTTATGCTTTGTTGAGCCGAGCTTGCTCGAGTGATAATGGGGGCGTTGAGAGTAGGCATCCTCCAGTGCGGAGGGCTTGTAATACATCGGAACTTTTGTTTCTTGAATTCGTAGAACAACTATACATGCTACGGTTCATGCCTAAAAAATCACCAATTACATCGAAAAGCATTGATTTTGCTGCTTTTGATCGTCATTGCTTTGCTTACCTTTGTAAAACCATGCGCAGGTCGTCTTTTCTTTTCAAGCTTTTATTTCTGTGTTTAAGCTTTTCAATCAGCACAGCTGAGGCACAGGTGATCAATGGCTACGCCAAAGTAAGCGCCATCAACGGAAATGATTTCGCTGTAAGCAATTTGGATCAAACTGGAGATAATTTTGAAGTTGGTCAGCTTGTTGTGATCATGCAAATGCAGGATGACGTGATCGGAAGCAACACCGCCAACGATACCAGTTTTGGATTACTCTCAAATATTCAGAACGCTGGAATCTACGAATTAGCAGCCGTGGATGCCATAGATGGAAACTCAACGAATGGCTTTACTAAAGCCAGCTTCGATACCATTAGTTTCATCACCGTTGCAAACACTTATAATATTGGAACGCATGCTTCAGTGCAGATCATCAGCTTTAATGAATTGTCGGCCAATAATTATACAACCAGCGCTAATTTACTGGCCCTCGCCTGGGATGGAAATGTAGGTGGCGTATTAGCTGTTAATGTACCCGATACATTGATACTTAACCACGAGCTCATTGCGAATGGAAGAGGATTTAGAGGTGGCTCGGTTTCCAATAATAACAGTGGACCCATATGTGATTCGGCCAGTACCGTGATCTTCAAGAGTAGTAACAATAATTATGGTTTTAAAGGAGAGGGGATCTATCGCTCCACTGCAGCTGATGAAGAAACTGCTCGCGCACGTATACTGAATGGCGGTGGTGGCGGCGCTGACCATAACGGCGGTGGCGGTGGCGGCGGCAACTACAGCGAAGGTGGAGATGGCGGCATTGGATACAATAATTGCACAACTTTCCCAACTGGGGGATACGGAGGCATTGGGCTTTCTGCTCATATATCTGCAAGCCGCGTTTTTATGGGCGGCGGCGGCGGTGGCGGCCAACAGAATAATAGTAATGGTACAGACGGTGGAGATGGTGGAGGAATCATCTTTGTAAAGGCTTCTGTCGTAAAAACAAACCCCTGCACAGTGCTCGATATCGCAGTGAATGGAGAAACAACCCCTGATGGTGGCAATGATGGCGGCGGTGGCGGTGGAGCCGGCGGAAGCATCATATTTGATGTAGATGCCTGGGACTTGAGTTCGTCATGCGTACTGAGCATTGAAGCAAATGGAGGTAATGGATCCTCGAGTTTAACCGGAACCGTCCACGGAGGTGGAGGCGGTGGATCTCAGGGTGTGATCATCTTTAGTGGTGCCGCACCAGACTCAAATGCGACATTTGAAACCAACAACGGTGATGGTGGATGCAACGATAATAGTTCTCCGTGCACTAGTACCGCCAGTTCACCGAGCACTCCAGATAGCTCAGGAGTAGTGTCTAATGGTACGGGACCACTACCAATCAGATTGATCAGTTTTACAGCAACAAAAGAAGATAGCTATGCTCACTTAAACTGGATCACGAATTGGGAAGAGAATAACGATCATTTCCAAATTCAAAAAAGTACCGATGCTGCTCATTTTGAAACGATTGCAAAGATCTCAGGTAAAAATGGCACTGGAATACAGGAATATAGCTACGTAGACCGAAAGTCAAATTCGGGCGTATCATATTATCGCCTTAAGCAGGTAGACCATGATGGTAGTGCATTCTACTCCACAATAAAAAGTGTTGAACACAACAAGGAAAGAATTGGAACAGCGTTTAAGTTCTACCCTAACCCTGCAAATCAGGAGATCTTTATTCAGGCTTCACCTGAATCTTTACAGCAGATCAAAGTGTTTAACATGGTCGGACAGAATGTCGACGAACAGTGTGACTTCGTTAGGGAAAGTGATGATCAGCTTCGGATCGATATCTCACAACTTCGTCCAGGTGCATACTTTATTAAAAGCACTGAGGATGCTGGGATCTTCTTTAAGAAATAAGCATTCAATTTAACTTCTACTCAAAGAAGCTCTCTTTCTTGATGGCAAATTGGTAGTAGTCAAACTCCTCTTTTCCAAACTCCCCATCTACCTGCTCTGAGATATGTTTATGCTTCTCCATCAATTTCCCATCTGTCACCTTATCTACAGCCGGTGAATTGTTTCCAAGTGTGGTGGTGAACACATCTACCTCAATATGGATGAGATCGTTAGGCTTGAACCAGCGCACTCTTTCCAGCACTACATTAATTGATGTATTCACACTGAATGGAACGTATTTATCCCGAACAAGATGATAGTCATAATCGAGATAAGCGAAGAAATCAACTAATTTCACCCTTGCTACTCTGAGTAAGGTCTTCATCATTCCATACTTCAAACCTGAAGGTCGCGCTTGCAAGTGAGCTCCTCTCACCGCCATTTTATCATAATCCAATTGCATTTGGCCCACTGCATTGCTCCGCTCTTCTTTTCTTTTATCATGCATATCGATAGTCATGATATTTACGTCTCCATCTCGCAAAACTTCACCATGCTCAAAGTAAACATCGTCATACTTTCTTTTGTCTTCAAACCACTGCCTCGTTAGGGTACTATCCCACATTCTATAGGCGGAAAAGTCAACGAAGACATTCAAAAGCGACTCATAGAGTGTCATCCGTTCTTCTAATTCTTCATCACTTTTTCCTAAAAGAGACTTATTCTCATATTCCCGGTAAGCCAGTATTTCAATACGGCTGGTATCCTCACCACCACCAATGATGGGAGCAAAATATCCTTTCAGAATAGACTCATTCAGCATGAGGTATTCACCATTGATCTTCACTACCTCTCGATTAAAGAGCATGCTGTTGTAGTCATTTGTCTTGTAGTGCTTGGGTGTATTGTTTACAGCAATCTCTACGTACTCTCTGGCTGTTTTAGGCTTGATCACAAGTTCTTTAAGCTCGAAGGTCTCTCTGCTCATCGCAATACGTTCAACCTTTGAAGCTATGTACTTGGATACGGGGATCTTCATTTTAGAATAGCCAAGAAAAGAGAACATTAGCGTATCACTCGCATCACGGTCTGACACCTCCAGCTCAAATACACCTTCCTAATTACTGAGTGTCCCTGCGGGCCTTCGCATTAAAAAGATCTGAGCATAGGGAATCGGGTCGTTCGTTTCAGCATCTACAATGGTTCCACTCAATTTCATTTGAGAAAATGCCATATCCGGCAATAAGAGCAGTAGAATTAGCAGGAACCTGGGGCTATTTAGATTGTGCATTCTAGAGGATATGCTCCAAACTTAAATATTTCACTCATTTTTCAGTCTTTCGTTGTATTAATATTTACACCGTTTAAAACCTGTAGGCAACCTACTGGGTTTATCTGTTGACCTTCCAATATCAAAATTAGCACACTTCATTATCTATTTGACAATGAGCTACTTTAGTGTAGTCTTGGTAGTGGTAATATTTGAATTGCTGCTCAAGCCTCAAAATCCAGGTTTTGGGGCTTTTTGCATTTTATCGGACATTCCTTACCACTTGTCGAATGTGATGTCAGGTTCAATTCCATATGAGTCCTTAAGTTTCTTCATCTTAAAAAAGCAGCATACCTTTATCGGCTTCAAACGATAAGTGAAAAATATTCTTGTCATACTATTCTGCCTAATAGGAGTTTTTGGAAACGCAAAAACCCCACCACCTACTGCTATTAAGGATGTTGGAGTGAACCTCACCTATTCAATGTATGGAAAAGAGAGCCTCGATGGAATAGAGCTTTTCTATGAACAGTTTGAGCAGGGACATTGGCAGTATAAGATCTATCAGTGTTTCGCCATAGATTACCGCTTTAACCCCACGAATTTTAACGCAGTAGGTTTCAGATATGCTTTGGGTCCTGTAAAGCCTATGCATATTGGAATGAATGCTTCTATTTTTCCAATTGTATCCTTGCGCGCCTCCTATTTCAATACTCAAACTGAAAATGGCTTGAATTTGAAACCCGAATTTGGTCTTTTTCTGCACTGCGGACAAGAAAGGCTAATCAACTTTAAAGCCCAGGTGACTTATGGCTATGACATGGGCAGACGCTTTTATTCTTTTGATTTCACAGAAGGTATGGGTTCAAATCACCATCTATTTGGGCACAATTCTCTGAACATTCGTTTGGGCATCGGTCTTAGCCTTTCCAAGTTGAATGATCTCGACTTCGGAAAAGAGATGCAAGCTTCTCCACGTTTTTCTGACTAATCCTGTTTTTTAGGCTTACTTTGTTCCCGAATTAAGCTTATGGCAAGTACCATTGCAATTGTAGGTAGACCCAATGTGGGTAAATCAACGCTTTTTAATCGCTTTGTAGGCGGACGTTCTGCTATTGTAGACGAGTTCAGCGGTGTTACCAGAGATCGTCTCTACGGGATGAGTAACTGGAACGGTAAAGAGTTTAATGTGATCGATACCGGGGGTTACATAAAAAGTAGTGATGATGTATTTGACAAAGCTATCCGCAAACAAGTGGAAGCTGCCATTGAAGAGTCTGATGTACTGCTCTTTGTTCTTGATGTGACCCTTGGAATTACCGACCTCGATGATCAGGTAGCTGATATCCTGAGGCGATCTGGAAAAGAAGTAGTTGTAGTTGCCAATAAGGTCGACAACAATAAACGCCTGGCCGATGCCGCTGAATTTTACAGCCTGGGAATGGGTGAAGTTTTCAGCATATCATCAATTAATGGATCAGGAACGGGAGATCTATTGGACCACGTCATGGGCTTACTCAAAGCTCCAGAGGAACTTAATGAAGAAGACGATGAAACCCCTCGATTCACCGTGATTGGTCGTCCGAATGCCGGAAAGTCCAGCTTCATCAATACGCTCATTGGCGAGGAAAGAAATGTTGTGACTCCTATTGCGGGAACTACCCGCGATAGCACAGATATCCATTATAAGTCCTATGGCTTTGATTTTATCATGGTAGATACTGCCGGTCTGAGAAAGAAATCGAAGGTTCATGACGATCTTGAATTCTACAGCGTGATGCGTGCCATCCGATCGATCGAAAGAGCAGATGTTTGCTTCCTTATGATCGATGCTGTTGAAGGGATTGGAACGCAAGACATCAACATCTTCTCACTTGCAGAAAAGAACAGAAAAGGAGTTGTCATCCTCATCAATAAATGGGATCTGGTAGAAAAAGAAACCGCAACAGCCAAAGAATACGAGCGCCTGATCAGAGAAAAGATCTCCCCTTTTAGTGATGTGGACATTATCTTTATTTCAGTTAAAGAGAAACAAAGAATATTCAAAGCACTGGAAGCGGGTATCAAGGTTTACAAGAATCGAGTTCAGAAGATCAAGACCAAAGAACTGAATGATTACTTATTGCCCATCATACAAAACTCTCCACCACCGGCAAATAAGGGAAAGTACATCAAGATCAAGTTCATCGCGCAACTTCCGAGTCACGTACCTGCCTTTGCTTTTTTCTGTAGCAATCCAAAGTATGTGCGTGAGGGTTACCGAAGGTTTCTTGAGAACAAGATGAGGGAACATTGGGATTTCACAGGAGTTCCCATCAAACTGTTCTTCAGACAGAAGTGATCATAGTTTTTTGGCTTCTTCCCAAAAGACATCCATTTCACTCAAGCTCATTTCATGAAGGTCCTTTCCAAGTTCTTTCGCTTTAGTCTCCAAATGCTGAAATCGTTTGATAAACTTCTTATTGGTCCGCTCCAAAGCACTTTCCGGGTCAACATCAATAAATCGCGCATAGTTGATCACTGAGAATAGGGCATCTCCCAATTCGCCTTCGATCTTCTCTTTTTCAGCGCCTGCTGAAACCTCTTCGTGAAGCTCACTGAGCTCCTCCTGCACCTTATCCCATACCTGCTCAGGCTTTTCCCAGTCAAAACCCACTCCTCTGGCCTTCTCTTGAATCCTGCTTGCCTTAACCATTGCTGGCAAACTCTTCGGCACACCTTCAAGGACCGATTGCTTGCCTTCCTTTAATTTAAGTTTTTCCCAATTGGCCTTGACCTCTTCTTCATCTTTCACCTCAACATCGCCATAGATGTGAGGATGACGATGTATCAACTTTTCACAGATCCCATTTAGTGCATCAGTGATATCAAATGCTTGTTTTTCCGATCCGATCTTTGCATAGAAGACCATATGCAGCATTAAATCCCCGATCTCCTTTTTAACCTCCTCAAGGTCATTTTCCAGAATCGCATCTGCCAATTCATAGGTTTCCTCAATGGTGAGTTTTCTCAATGATTCCATGGTTTGCTTTTGGTCCCATGGACACTTTTCCCTAAGCTCATCCATGATATTGAGCAGTCTTTCAAAAGCAATTAAACGAGGGTCGTTACTCATAAGGCAGTTTTTAAGGATATTTACAGCATTACAAATATGCGGTTTAGTCTATTGCTTTTCTGTTTGAGCTGTTTAATTCCTCACCTGTTGCAGGCCGAAGTAGATACTGTTTCCTATAGCCGATCGCTCAGCCTGAAATATGGTCGAGCAATCCTCTGGGCTCACCGCCCGAGAATGACACACCTTGTTGGGGAAAGCATTCAAAGTGTCGAAGCCGATCTGCTATTCAAAACCAGGAAGAATCGCTATTGGAAAAAAGCCTACGATCAGCCTGTCCTGGGGCTTCGTTTTCATTATTCAGATCTGGGAAATCCAGATCTTGGGACAGCTATTGGCATTCTACCCTTCTTTGACTTTAAACTTCTGGAAGGCAAAAGACTTTCCTTTAACACCTCCTGGGGCTTGGGCATGGTATGGCTTACACGGCGCTTCGACCTGATCGATAACCGAAAGCATATCGCCATTGGTTCTGCTTTGAATCTATATGTAGGGATCAACGCATCCTTGAGATACAAAGTGAGCCCTCAACTCTCATTGAGGGGTTATACGCAGTTCACTCATTTTAGTAACGCTGCTTTTTCTATGCCGAATTTAGGGTTGAATGCTCCTTCTTTTAATCTAGGCGTTTCGTGGACCAGGAACTATGAAGAAACCGTTCAAAGCAAGCCAGAAGTTCCGACCATATTTCCTAAACGCTCGATCATTGCTGTTGCGGGTGTCGGTTTTCGGTCAGTCGATGTGCTGAATGAAGAACGCTATCCCGCTTATAATGTCTCCCTTGAATACCTGATCAGACCTCGTTACAAATGGGCATGGGTTCCCACTCTTGATCTCTATTACAACGCTGCTATCTACCATCGACTGGAAGCAGAGCCAAAAGGCAATGCAGCTAGCTATAATTCGCAGGCTGGAATTTCGGTCAAGTATCATCAGATCGTTGGTCCTATTGAGCTCATGACCGGAATGGGAGTCTATGTGATCGATAAAGCCCGACGAGACGGACTTTTTTACCACAAGCTAGGAGCGCGTTTAAAGATCAATGATCATTGGTTCCTGAATTCTACACTGCTGAGTCACTGGGCAAAAGCAGATCATTTTGAACTTGGATTAGCTTATCGTATCAAATGAGGTATCTCGTCATTGTCATATCAGTGCTTTTCTTTTCCTGCGAGCGCGACTGTTTTCAAAAATCCGGAGATGAGTCCAGTTTACGGATCGAGTTTAGCGACATCAATTATTTGCAAATTGAGAATAGGATCGAGGTTGAGCTGATCAATGATGGATCAAGCTATGCTGAGCTGATCGGACGTGAGGCTTTTCTGGAAAATATCATTTTTGAGCAAAAGGCTGAAAGCCTGCTGGTGGATCTGGACCAGTCATGTGGCATCATGAATCATCCCGATCAAATCCCAAAACTGAAACTCTCACTTCCTTCGCTAAACCATCTCTACTTTGCTGGCACTGCTGATCTGTGGTCTGCAGACACACTCGATCGAGACTCTCTAACTATCGAGTGTTGGAATTCAGCAGGTGACATTGATCTAAACGTAAACATCAAGAAGTTTACTCTGGCAAATCATATTGGCCCGAGTGATATCAGGATAAAAGGTCAGGCTGATCTGCTATACTTATTTTCAGGTGATATTGGTTATTTGTATCTGCAAGACCTCGATGCAAAGGGGATCTATCTCACCCATGATGCTTATGGCGAAGTGCATGTTTCTGCTTCGCATACATTGGATGCAAGTATCAATTCCACTGGTGATCTATTCTACTACCGTGAGCCGAAATTCCTGGAGCTTCGACGGAGTGGTCGGGGCAAAGTAACAAAAGTGACAAACTAGCCCTTTTGTGATCAATTTGCCTTTCAAGCTGTTATCTTTGTAGCATGAATTGGACTTTAATACTTGTTTCGATCGCTTTATTAGCACTTGCCTTTGCTGGAATTGCCATTAAGATCCTGGTAAAGAAGGAAGGGAAATTCTCAGGAACCTGTGCCTCAAATAGTCCGTATTTGAACGAAGAGGGTAAACCCTGTAGTTTTTGCGGAGCGCTTCCTGAAGAACAATGTAAGTCTTAATTCTCGTACACCTTCAAGCTCTTATCCTCCTCATCCTGATAGATGAGATATACCTTAAGATCCTCATTTAATTTCTCCAGGAAGGCAATAGAGGGCTTAAGTCCCAATACCATGCAAATAGTTGCCAGCGCATCGGATTTAGCGGCATTGTCAGAAACGATTGTCGCGCTGAGCAGATTATGTCTGACTGGAAAGCCTGTGGAGGGATCAATGGTATGAGAATAGCGCAATCCATCCATTTCGTAAAACTTACGATAACTACCTGAGGTTGCCACCGCCTTGTTCTTAAGCTCGAGGATCTTCTGGATCTCTCTCCCTTTTTCTGGATCCATTGGTTTGTCAATTCCTACCTTCCAGGCTTTTCCATCTGGTTTAGCATCACCCAGCCTCATTTCTCCGCCTAGTTCTACCATAAATGAACTTACTCCTTTCGACATGAGGAATTCAGTCAGGAGATCGACTGAATAGCCCTGTGCAATGGCATTAAAATCCAACTGAGCGCCAGGTCTTCGCTTAAGCAACAACTCCTCTCCAGCATCCGCTAGCGACATTTGATCATCCTCAAAGCCAACATAGCTTAGCAGGCTATCCACTTTAGCAGTATCCATCTTTGATCTATTGTTGAGTCCAAAGCCCCATGCATTTACCAGAGGCATCACACTTGGGTCAAAGGCTCCTTTGCTCAGCGTGTAGTAATACTTTGATTGTTCAAACATCTCAGAGAAAAGTCCGAAGGTATCTTGGATAGCTTGGCTTGGTTCTTTGGATTTGTTAATCTGACTAATGATTGAAGTGGGCACCCAATTCGACAAGCTATTATCGAATCTGGTTAGCAAACTATCCAGCTGCCTCTGTTTTATGCTTTCGACCTTAGAATAGTAGATCACATTATATGTTGTGCCCTGGGCCTTTCCTCGGATCTGAAACTTCTTTTCCTTGTCAAGCTCGGCATTCGAACCGCTTTCCTGACAGCTCCAAAACATCAAAAAAAAGCCTCCCAAAATTAAGAGGGAGGCCTTATTAAATCTTGCGTAATTCATTTTAACCACCGAAGTCGTCAAATGAAACATTCTCTGGTGGTACACCCCAGTCGTCGCACATCTTCAGTACTGCCTGGTTCATGAGTGGTGGACCACAGAAATAGAATTCAATATCCTCTGGTGCGTCGTGCTTTTTGAGATATTGATCGATCACCGCCTGGTGTACAAATCCTGTGAATCCATCACCATCTGGATCATCCATATCCTTTTTCTCCGTCCAGTTATCTTCTGGAAGCGGTTCTGACAAGACCACATAGAAGTTAAAGTTCGGGAATTCCTCCTCGATCTTCTTAAAGTGCTCCAGGTAGAATAATTCGCGACGCGAACGTCCCCCGTACCAGTAAGTCACTTTTCTGTTGGTCTTTAAGGTATGGAACAAGTGGAAAAGGTGTGATCTCATTGGAGCCATACCTGCTCCACCACCGATGTATACCATTTCCGAATCCGTTTCTTTGATAAAGAACTCACCATAAGGTCCTGAAATCGTCACCTTATCTCCTGGTTTTCTACCAAATACATAAGAAGAACAGATTCCCGGATTTACATCCATCCATTTGTTATTTGCTCTATCCCAGGGTGGAGTAGCAATACGAATGTTCAACATGATGATATTTCCTTCTGCAGGGTGGTTAGCCATTGAATAGGCGCGGAAGATCTCCTCATCATTCTTCATTTTCAGATCCCACAGCCCGAATTTGTCCCATTCAGTTTTGAAATCCATTGGATCTCTTCCGTGGAATTTAACCAGGTCTGGGTGAGCTTCAATATCGATATCCTTAAAGTCAACCACAGTTGGTGGCACATCGATCTGAATATATCCTCCCGCTTCAAAATCGAGATTCTCACCTTCTGGCAGCTTCACAACGAACTCCTTGATGAAGGATGCCACGTTGTAATTCGAAACCACTTCACATTCCCATTTCTTGATACCAAAGATCTCCTCTGGAATGGAGATCTTCATATCATTTTTGATCTTCACCTGGCAGCCCAAACGCCAGTCATTGGCAATCTCTTTTCTGTTGAAGTAAGGCTTCTCAGTAGGAAGGATCTCTCCTCCTCCATCGTGCACCTGACACTTACACATGGCACAGGTTCCACCACCACCGCATGCCGATGGTAGGAAGATCTTATTGTTACCAAGCGTTGAAAGGATCGTACTTCCTGCTTCTACTTCAATTGTTTTCTCGCCATTGATCTCAAGTTTTACCAATCCTGAAGGAGACAATTTTGCTTTTGCGAACAGAAGCAATGAAACCAAAAGGAGAAGAACAACTAAAAAGACCGCAATGGTCGCTATGATCGTTACACCCATAATATCTTATTTCTTATAGTTCAATACCCATAAAACTCATAAATGCTATTCCCATCAATCCGGTGATGATGAACGTGATCCCTAGTCCACGAAGTGGGGCGGGAACATCTGAATAGCGGATCTTTTCTCGAATGGCGGCTATGGCTACAATGGCCAAAAACCAACCAACCCCGGAACCAAGTCCAAATGCGGAAGCTTCTGTGATGGTGGCGTACTGTCTTTCTTGCATGAATAGAGCTCCTCCCAGAATTGAGCAGTTCACTGCGATCAATGGAAGGAATATTCCAAGTGCTCCGTAAAGTGCAGGGGCAAACTTTTCTACGATCATCTCAACCAATTGAACCATCGAGGCAATCACTGCGATGAACATGATAAAGCTCAAAAAGCTAAGGTCTACAGAAGCCATCTCAGGTGATATCCACTTAAGGGCCCCTTCCTTTAGTACAAAATTTTCTAGAAGATAGTTAATCGGAACTGTGATCCCGAGAACGAAGATGACCGCAAATCCGAGTCCAACTCCAGTTTTGACTGTTTTGGAAACTGCCAAATAAGAGCACATTCCCAGAAAGTAGGCGAAGATCATATTGTCGATGAAGATCGCCCTGACGAAAATATTAACGAGTTCTTGCATGGCTAATTAGTTTTCTTCGATGAGTTTAGTATTTCTTGCACGTTGGATCCAAATGATAATTCCTGTAATCACCAATGCCATTGGTGGAAGAATCATGAAGTTATTGTTCATGAATCCAATACTGTAAAGGCCAGTACCGGCCGCTGAATCACCAAACAATTCAAATCCATAAAATTTACCACTTCCAAAGATCTCTCTCACAACTGATACTGCGATAAGTATCCAGGCATATCCCATGGCATTTCCGACTCCATCAAGGACAGATGGCCAGGGCTTATTACCCAAAGCAAAGGCTTCGAGTCGACCCATGATGATACAGTTTGTGATGATCAGCCCTACGAACACTGAAAGTGCTTTACTCACATCGTAAACAAAAGCCTTCAACACCTGGTCAACTAAGATCACCAGTGATGCTACCACCACAAGCTGAACAATGATCCTGATCCGATCGGGAATAGAGTTTCTCAAGAGTGATACTGTTAGGTTCCCCGCCATCATAACGAAGAGTACCGACAAACTCATTACCACGGCTTGCTTCACCTGAACAGTGATCGCTAGCGCCGAACAAATACCCAGCACTTGCACGGTGATCGGGTTATGATCATCCAAAGGATCTGTAAGGAGCTTTTTGTTCTTCTTCGAGAACAAAGGCTCAGATGCCTTTTTGACTTCTTGTACTTCTGCAGTTTCTGTACTCATAGCAGATTAGTTTTGGTTATCGAAATAGTTTTTATAGATGGCCATGGTGCGCTGAATCATTTCTTCGACGCCTTTACTGGTGATGGTACCACCGGTGATACCATCCACTCCATACTGGGTTTCGCTTCCACCGCCTCCTTTGAGAACGGTGAAATCTACATCACCATCCTTGTATACCTTATCACCAGGAAATTGAGATTGAAAGCCAGCAGTATTAATCTCTGCTCCCAAACCAGGAGTTTCAGTCTTGTGATCAAATGATGCCCCGTATATTGTATTGTAGTCAGACTCAAGGGACATAAAACCCCAAACCGGACCCCAAAGCCCAGTTCCTACCAATGGAATCACTGCATACTCCTTTCCATCCTTCTGACAAATAAAGAGTGGGTATTCCATTTCATCCTTGCTTCTCGCATTGGCTTTAAGCTCCCTGTATTGTTTTTTGATATCAACATCAAAAGCAGTTACATCACCTTCAACGACCTCGCCTTTTTGGTTCAATACAACTTGGTCTGTCACATATTTATCAAAAGTCTCTCCGGCCTCATCCCTGTTGACATCAATATTGATCGCAGAAAGAATATTTTGCATTTTTTCTTTCTGGATATTATCCTTTTGAAATGGCTTCAGTCCCATTGCTGCCAAAGACAGTAATGCACCTACAACCACTACCATAGCGATTGCAAAGCCAAAAGTAAAACCGTTGCTATTCTTATCCAATGCCATCTTAAGCAGTTTGTACGATTAATCTTTTTTGTCTTCTCTTCACGTTTGCCTGGATCACATAGTGATCGATCAATGGTGCCATCACGTTCATGAACAAAATAGCCATCATGATCCCCTCAGGATAGGCCGGGTTGAACACCCGAATCATAATTCCGAGGAAGCCTGCAAAGAATCCATAGATCCATTTCCCAGTTTCTGTTTGTGCTGCTGAAACAGGGTCGGTAGCCATAAATACCATTCCGAACATAAAGCCACCGATCAGCAGTTGATGAAGTGGATTCACATCCATAAAAGCGTTTGAACCCGCGAGATTGAAGATCCATCCCATAGAAAGACCACCAAGGAACATAGAGAACATGATCTTCCATGATCCGATCCCTGTGATGATCAGTAGCGCTGCTCCTAAGAGGCAAGCCAGTGCTGAGGTTTCGCCAACTGATCCAGGAATGAATCCAAGGAAAGAATTCATCATGCTATAGGTTCCACCTGCGTCAAATTGCGTCATCACTCCCGCTACAGCTTCAGTACTTTTATCTACTCCAACAGTACTCGCAAGGTCGCCAAGTGCTGTGGCTCCAGTGAAACCATCAACTTCTGCTCTTACCTCAGGTGAGTTAGCGATCCAAACATTATTACCCGACATTTTAGTTGGGTAAGCAAAGAACAGAAATGCCCTTGCTGTAAGTGCAGGATTCAGGATATTCATTCCAGTTCCTCCGAATACCTCCTTACCTATTACCACGGCAAAGATCGTAGCTACAGCCACCATCCAAAGTGGCACATCTACTGGCATACACAGTGGAATAAGCATTCCCGAAACAAGAAATCCCTCCTGAATTGAGTGTCTTTTTACAATACAGAAGAGAAATTCAACACCAAGACCAACTGCGTAGGAAACAACTACCAGTGGTAGCACCTTCCAGGCACCAAAGAATATCTTATCCCAAAATCCTTCTCCTAGTACAGTGTACTCTCCAAGAGCAGCATAATATTGGTGTCCAGTATTCCAGATACCAAACAATAGGCATGGTACCAGAGCAAGGATGACCATTACCATGGTACGCTTCAAGTCAATGCTGTCGCGAATATGTGCTCCTCTTTTGGTGGCATGACCAGGAACAAACAAGAAGGTTGAAAAGCCGTCAAATACCGGCCATAGTTTTTCAAATTTGCCTCCCTTTTCAAATTGAGGCTCAAGCTTTTCTACTATATCTCTTAAAAATTTCATAGTAATTCTTTTAGCTCATTTCTTTTATCATCAGATCTAATCCGTTTCTTACGATCTCCTGTGAGTTGATCTTTGAAGTACAAATCACTTCACAAAGCGCAAAATCTTCAGGAGCTACCTCATAGATCCCTAAATTTTCCATCAACTCTATATCTTCAACAAGAATTGATTTCAAAAGTTGAACCGGATACACATCCATTGGAAAAACTTTTTCGTATTGACCAGTAACCACAAAAGCTCGCTCCTCACCATGTTTGTGAGTATCAATGTTTCTGGGCTTTTTGGGCGCAAACCAGGTGCTGAGGAAGGACCTTGAAGCGGAGAACTTATTGATCCCCGGGGCGATCCATCCAAAAAATTCTTTCTCATCGCCTTCTTCCAAAAGCGTGATCTGATGGTCATAGTGTCCCAGATATGCATCAGGACTAATTTGGTTTCCTGTGAGCGCATTTCCTGAGATCCAACGCACCTTGCCCGAATCTGCTTCAGACTCCAAACTCTTTAGTTGGGCACCTGAGCGCAGGTTCAAATACTTTGGGTTTTTTGCCTTAGGCCCTGTCAAAGCCACACGCTTCACTGGGTCATATTTACCTTCTGTGAATACCTTCCCAATAATCGCAAGATCAAGAGCATCAACAACCCAAACCACTTCACCTTTATTGATCGGGCTCAGCTTGTGAAGAATGACTCCAGCATTCCCAGACGGGTGTGGGCCTGCAACAGTATGCTTTTCAACACCAGTTAGCTTGTCCAATTCGCCCGCTTTTCTTCCCGCATGAAGGCTTAGGTGAACTTTTCCTTTGGTCAGCTTTGCAAGTGCATCAACTCCAGCTTGAAGTTCCTTTTGTTTGCCCTCAAGGCAAAAAGCATAGTCAGGGGCCAATGGACTACTATCAAAACCCTTGATCAAAATTGCTTTTGGCTCATCATCCGGTTTAGCAATTACATCATAGGGTCGCTTATTGATGTAAGGCCAAAGGCCAGAGTTCAGCATTTTCTCAGCTACAGCTTTTGCATCCATAGACTTGGGATCCTCTGCTTTGAAATCATCGAATCGAACTTCTTTATCAGCCAGAACGATCACCTCGAGGATCCGTCTCTTTTCTCCACGCTTCACCTCAGCGATCTCTCCACTTACCGGTGAAGTAAATTTGATCGCTTCGTTGTATTTGTCGTGAAATAAAGCTGTACCTGCTTTAACCTCATCACCAACTTTAACTTCCATCTTTGGAGTAACTCCATGAAAGTCAGGTGGATTTACTGCGTAAGTATCTGAACTTAGATCAACTACCTCTGCTTTCGCTTCTCCAAGCAGTTTAATATCCAGTCCTTTTTTGATTTTGATATTCATTGTCAATGTATCAATTAGAGTCCAAACTCCGCTTTTACCTTATCTGTAAAATCTAGTTTCTCCCAGGTAAACAGCTCAACTTCCAGGGTTTGTTCTGTTCCGTCAGGAGCTACAAAAGATTTTGTCACAAACCTATTTTCTCTTCCCATGTGTCCGTAGGCTGCAGTTTCAGAATACATTGGCGTTCTGAGTTTTAACCGCTCTTCAATTGCCGCTGGACGCATATCAAAGATCTCTTCTACTTTTTTGGCGATCTCACCATCGGTCATATCAACACGCGATGTTCCGTAAGTGTTGACATAAATATTCGTCGGCTCAACTACTCCGATGGCATAGGAAACCTGCACAAGCACTTCATCACAAAGACCAGCTGCCACCAGGTTTTTCGCGATATGCCTGGTTGCATAAGCAGCAGATCTATCTACCTTACTGGGATCTTTTCCCGAAAAGGCACCACCACCGTGAGCTCCTTTTCCACCGTAAGTATCAACGATGATCTTCCGTCCGGTCAGACCAGTGTCTCCATGAGGGCCTCCGATCACAAACTTTCCTGTTGGGTTGATGTGGTAGGTAATATCATCTCCAAAAAGCTGTTGAAGCTCCGGAGTCAATTGCGCTTTTACGCGCGGAATGAGTTTATTGATGATGTCTTCACGAATGACCGATAACATATATTCATCATTCTCATCAAATGGATCGTGCTGGGTAGAAACAACAATGGAATCAATCCTTACAGGTTTGTTGTCATCGTTGTACTCAATGGTAACCTGCGCTTTTGAGTCTGGACGCAAATACTTTATATCCTTATTCTCTCTGCGCATTTCTGCAAGCTCAAAAAGGATCTTATGAGAAAGGTCCAATGCAAGGGGCATGAAATTCTCAGTTTCATTGGTGGCATAGCCAAACATCATCCCCTGGTCTCCTGCTCCCTGCTCCTCTTTTGATGCGCGGTCTACCCCGCGATTGATATCTTCACTTTGCTCATGGATCGCAGAAAGAACGCCACAAGAGTTTGCTTCGAACATCAGGTCAGAACTGGTGTATCCAATTTTCTTGATCACATCTCTGGCGATCTGTTGCACATCGAGGTAGGTGTTTGACTTGACCTCTCCAGCCAAAACCACCTGTCCGGTGGTCACCAATGTTTCGCACGCTACCTTGGAATCCGCGTCAAATGCAAGAAAGTTGTCGATCAGCGCATCGGAGATCTGATCTGCGATCTTATCCGGATGGCCTTCTGAAACAGATTCAGAGGTAAATAGGTAGGACATAAACTGACTGTATTAGAGTGCGCGAAAATAAGCAAAATGTCACTTCTCAGCAGTAAGTGTTTTGAAGATATCTTCAAGGCTGTCTTCTTCCCGTGCCAATGAAAGCACCGGATTGTTTTGATCCACCCCAAATTGGAAGATATGTGCCCTGACATCCCTTCCTTTATCGGAGTAGATCTTCCAACGATTTCCCGTCTGTTGTTCAACAGAAGAAACCCCTTCTACTTCCATTAAAGTTTGCTTATCCACTTCTGATTCAAATTCAACTAAAATGACTTCAACTTCGCGTTTGAGGGTCTTGATCTCATCTGCTTTTTGATCTGCCACTAAATGACCTTTGTTAATGATCAGGACGCGATCACAAATGGCTTCTACCTCCTGCATGATATGCGTACTTAATAGAACTGTTTTGTCTTTGCCGAGATCCTTGATCAGTTGTCTGATCTCAATGATCTGGTTCGGATCCAGACCTGTGGTAGCCTCATCGAGGATCAACACCTCCGGATCATGGAGAATAGCCTGTGCCAGACCTACACGCTGTTTATATCCTTTGGACAGAGCGCCGATCTTTTTATGCTGTTCAGGACCCAGACCCACCATTTCAATGACCTCCTGAATGCGTTTTTTGGTGTCGCCAATAGCATAAATACCGGCGGTAAACTCTAAAAACTCTCTGACATACATCTCATAATAGAGTGGATTATTCTCAGGAAGATACCCAACCTTTGAACGCACCTTTAAACTGTCTTTAACGGTATCAAGGCCGCAGACCTTAGCCTCACCTTCAGTTTGAGGAATGAAGCAGGTCAGTATCTTCATCATCGTTGACTTACCTGCTCCGTTCGGACCAAGAAATCCTACGATCTGACCTTTGCCAATGCTAAAGCTCACATTATTTAAGGCTTTCTGCTCTCCGTAAACTTTGGTGATGTTCTTTACCTCAATAGACATGTCGCGAAGTTAATCAATGATGAATGTAGAAGAATGAATATTCAATGATGAAGTAGGGAGCGGCTTTTTGGGTGATTGGGTAACCGGGTGATTGGGGCTAAAGAGTCCGTAGGTTCGATAATACTGAAGCTTGAGGAGCAAAGCCCACTCACGACTCCCGACTCCTGACTCCCAACTCCTAATTCTCCTACATTTGAAACCCAATGGAAGCCCTGGTCTTAAAATCTACTGGAAAATGGTATCAGCTTAAACTCACCGACTCAGGTGAAGAGGTTGATGCCAGAGTCAGAGGAAAACTTCGATTAAAAGGTTTTCGCTCTACAAACCCTGTTTCTGTCGGCGATCGCGTTGAAGTTGATCACCAGGGAGACGACTACCTCATTACAGGTATTCAGCCCAGAGAGAACTTCCTGCTGCGCAAGTCGGTTAACTTGTCAAAGCGCAGTCATGTTATTGCCAGTAACATTGATCAGGTGTTATTGATCTGCACCTTAAAGGATCCGCAGACCAGCTTTACTTTTATCGATCGCATTCTTGTTGCCTGTGAAGCCTACGACCTCAAAGTGCTGATCGTCCTCAATAAAGTGGATCTGATCGGAGACGATGACCACTCTATTGACGAATTAGCGCTCTTTTGCGAAACCTACGTGCAGATCGGTTATCCAGTGCTATTGTGCAGTGCCCTATCGGGAAAAGGCCTGGGGGAACTCAAGGAGTTGACTCAGGATAAAGTGAGTTTGCTGGCAGGTCACAGTGGGGTTGGCAAATCGAGTTTGGCCAATGTGATCGAGCCGGGATTAGACCTTCACGTATCGGAGATTTCCGACTATCATCAAACCGGAACGCATACCACCACCTTTGCTGAGATGCACCCCATCAGCTCGGGAGGTTATCTCGTTGACACACCCGGAATTCGTGGCTTTGGGATTATTGACATCGATCGAAAGTCGCTTTCTCATTTCTTCCCTGAAATGAAAGCTTTGCTTGGACATTGTAAGTTTCATAATTGTCAGCATACAAATGAACCAGGTTGTGCTGTGATCGAAGCATATGAAAGAGGGGAAATATCGCCAGACAGATACCGATCATATCTGACGATCCTGGAAGAAGATGAGGACAAAAATTATCGTTACTAATGAGGATAGTGCTACAGCGCGTTAAGGAAGCAAAGGTTGAGATCGACCAGCAGGTCAGCGGTGAAATTCGCAAAGGTCTGCTGATCTTCCTTGGAATTGGGAACGATGATTCTGAAGAAGACATCGAATGGTTGGTTAGAAAGCTGAGCAATTTGCGCATCTTCTCTGATGATGAAGGAAAGATGAATTTGGACATAAAAGAAGTCAATGGAGAAGTGCTATTGGTGAGTCAATTCACCCTTCACGCGAAAACAAAAAAGGGCAACCGGCCTTCTTTTGCCCGAGCGGCACATCCAGACATTGCCATACCTCTTTATGAAGAGTTCCGAAGACAACTTGAAGCCGAGTTATCCAAGCCCGTAGAAACGGGTGAATTTGGCGCTATGATGGATGTAGAGCTGATCAACGATGGACCTGTCACCATCATCATCGATTCAAAGAATCGGGAATAGACTGTCTTCGGCTACGCTCAGATAGCGGTTTAAAACCATGATAACATGGAGGTCGACTGCAGAGAAAAAAGGACGCCTATGCTTCGGAGGGAACAAGACTGCTTGAGCGGAGACGCAGAAAAAGAGTATCTGAGCGCAGCCGAGAAAAAGGGTGTCTGAGCGTAGCCGAGAAAAAGGGTGTCTGAGAGCAGCCGAGAAAAAGGGTGTCTGAGCGCAGCCGAAGACACGAAACATTCCTAACTTTGATTCCATGACCATCGAAGAAGCACAGAAAGAGGTAGATGAATGGATCAAAACAGTAGGTGTACGTTACTTCAACGAGCTCACTAATATGGCCCAGCTCACCGAAGAAGTTGGTGAAGTTGCCCGGATCATTGCTCGACGTTACGGCGAACAAAGTGAAAAAGAATCCGATAAAGAGAAAGACCTCGGGGAAGAATTTGCAGATGTGCTTTTTGTACTAATTTGTTTAGCAAACCAAACAGGTGTCGATCTCACCGAAGCTTTTCACAAACGGATGGAAGCGAAGACTGCAAGGGACAAGGACCGTCACCACAACAACGAAAAACTAAGGCAATAAAAAACCCACTCCGAATCAACGAAGTGGGTCTATAATTTTGTGCTTTGCAGAGAACTACTCTGCCAATACCATCACCTTGTTCTTCAGGACTTCAACAACGCCACCTTTGATCTCAAACTCCTGTTCTCCATCATTGTCCTTCAACTTCACAACGCCTTCTTTTAATCCAGCAATCATGGGTGCGTGATTATCCAATATCCCGAAAGATCCATCCTGCCCGGGAAACTGCACATGTACAGCCTCTCCTTCGTACAACTGTTTATCGGGTGAAAGTATTTCTACATGCATGTTTCTTCAGCTTATAAAGATTCCATGGCCAACATGGCCTTACCTTTCTCAATAGCCTCATCGATGGTTCCAACCAGGTTGAAAGCAGCTTCCGGATACTCATCCACTTCTCCATCCATGATCATGTTGAACCCTTTAATGGTGTCTTCAATAGATACTAATACCCCTTGAAGTCCAGTAAACTGCTCAGCTACGTGGAACGGCTGAGAAAGGAAACGCTGTACTCTTCTTGCTCTGTGTACCACCTGCTTGTCTTCTTCAGAAAGTTCATCCATCCCCAAAATAGCAATGATATCCTGCAACTCTTTGTATCGCTGCAACATCTCTTTTACCCTTTGAGCAGTGCCGTAATGCTCCTCCCCAACGATTGTTGGAGTAAGGATCCTTGAGGTAGAATCCAATGGGTCTACCGCTGGATAGATACCTAACTCGGCGATCTTTCTTGAAAGTACCGTAGTGGCATCAAGGTGAGCAAATGTCGTTGCCGGAGCCGGGTCAGTCAAGTCATCCGCAGGCACATAAACAGCCTGTACCGAAGTAATCGATCCTTTTTTGGTAGATGTAATACGCTCTTGCATAGCACCCATCTCTGTTGCTAGAGTAGGCTGGTAACCTACCGCCGATGGCATACGCCCAAGTAGTGCCGACATTTCAGAACCTGCCTGAGTAAATCGGAAAATATTATCGATAAAGAAAAGTATATCTCTTCCTCCTGTTTCTTCGTCTCCATCACGGAAGTACTCAGCAAGTGTCAAGCCTGAAAGCGCAACGCGAGCACGTGCACCCGGAGGTTCGTTCATTTGTCCGAATACGAATGTCGCTTTAGACTCAGCAAGCTTGGTGTAGTCAGCCTTGCTCAGGTCCCATCCACCTTCTTCCATTGATTTTTGAAATTCTTCTCCATAAGTGATAATTCCTGACTCAAGCATCTCACGCATCAGGTCATTTCCTTCACGTGTGCGCTCACCAACTCCAGCAAATACTGATAGTCCACCGTATCCTTTGGCGATATTGTTGATCAGCTCCTGGATCAATACTGTTTTACCAACACCAGCACCTCCGAAAAGACCGATCTTTCCGCCTTTTGCATAAGGCTCAATCAGGTCAATTACCTTGATCCCAGTGAAAAGAACTTCAGTTGAAGTTGATAGATCTTCGAATTTTGGTGGGTCCCGGTGAATAGGATATCCATTGCTATTATCAACGTCTTTTAGACCGTCAATTGCAGAACCAACTACATTAAATAGTCGACCGTGAATTTCTTTACCAATTGGCATTTTGATCGGAGCACCTGTTGCAACAACATCTGATCCTCTTCTTAATCCATCTGTCGCATCCATCGCAATGGTTCGTACGGTATCCTCACCGATGTGCTGCTGACATTCTAATACTACTTTAGCTCCATCGGAACGAGTTACCTCCAAAGCATCCAGGATCTGCGGAAGCTCTGATCCCTCATTATCGAAGCTGACGTCGACAACCGGACCGATGATCTGTATGATTTTTCCTACTTGATTGGCCATTCTATCTTAGCTTAAATCTTTGTTTTAGAATTATTTTGATGCTCCTCAAAATCGTCGGCAAATGTAGAATTTTAGATCATTACTTTTAAGCTGAAATCACGTTTTATTTTTCTAACATAAATGAGTGACATTGTTCATATAATCTGCACATCTTTGCCATTCCTTTTATGAAGGTTCATTACGGCATTCAAAACTTTTCAGGAGCAAACAAGCCAATACTCACTACAGGCACCTTTGATGGTGTTCATATTGGTCACAGTAAGATTCTTGAAAGACTTCAAAAGTCTTGCAACGCAGAAGGAGGCGAAAGCGTACTGCTGACTTTTCATCCACATCCACGACTGGTTCTATTTCCCGAAAACAATGATCTAAAACTGCTCAATTCTCAAGCAGAAAAGCTCGAGCTTCTTGAGAAAGCTGGACTGGATCATGTGATCATTCATCCCTTTACTCATGAATTCAGCCGCACAAGCTCGCTTGAATATGTGAGAGACATTCTTGTGAATACGATCAAGGTTCACAAACTGGTTATCGGTTATGATCATCAATTTGGACGGAATAGAGAAGGCTCATTTGAGTCTTTACAGGACTATGCTCACGTTTACAATTTTAAGGTTGAGGAAATTCCAGCGGAAGAAGTTGATCATGTGAACGTGAGCTCAACTAAGATCAGAAATGCCCTAATGAAAGGTGATGTTCAAAAGGCAAACTCTTTCTTAAATCATCCTTATGGACTCAGGGGAAAGGTGATCAAAGGAGAGCAGATCGGAAGGACCCTTGGGTACCCAACTGCCAATATTCGTCCTGACGACAAACACAAACTCATACCCAAGGACGGTGCCTATGCTGTGAAGGTCAAATTGAACGGTGAATTTTATGCCGGAATGATGAATATTGGAATTCGTCCGACCCTTAGTGGCAGTAAAAAAAGAAGCATTGAGGTGCATCTTTTAAATTTTGATGGAGATCTGTATGATCAGGAGATCGAATTGGCCTTTCATGCCCGATTGAGGGACGAAAAACAATTTGAGTCAGGAGATGCACTTAAGCAGCAGCTAGAGTTCGATAGCAACAAAACCCGTGAAATCATCGTTCTGTGATCATGAGGTTTGTTGTCTTCTTTTTCTTAGTGTTGCTAGTGAATCACAGTTTTTCACAAAGTGGTAAGCTCTACACCGACCTCGATGAGGCCTTGCAGGAACCGCTTGAAGTAAAGAAATTAGAATTAAAGCGAGAACGCCTGAAGGAGTTTCCCATGGAAGTATTCCAACTGAAGAACCTGGAGTATTTAAGCCTGAAGAAGAATAAGATCACTAATGTTCCAGCGGAGATCGGTCAGTTGAGTCAATTGGAGGTTCTGATCCTATCAAAAAACCGTATCGATTCGCTACCTCCTCAAATTGGAGAACTTAAGAATCTCAAGGAGCTTTGGGCTGGAGAAAACCAACTGGGAGAGATCCCTCCTGAGATTGGCAAGCTCAAGAAGCTGGAGAAACTAGACCTGTGGAGTAACTTTATCAATATTGTCCCCCCTGAACTGGCTGAACTCAAGCAGCTCAAGTTCTTCGATCTGAGGGTGAACCCATTTAATGACGAAGAGATTGAACTGGCCAGGGAAATGATGCACTGGTTAAAAGTGAATTTTTCAATAAGTTGCAACTGTTACTGATGAAGTGTTCAATAGAAATTAGCATGTACCCCCTTTCAGAGAATTACGAAGAGATCGTTTTGGGTTTTCTCAGTAAATTGGATGAACGAGGACTGAATTATCGCGTTTCTGGGATCAGCACGCAGATCTTTGGTGAGATAAATGAGGTCTGGGACAAACTTGGGGAAGCCATTGGTGAATCCTACGAAGAGTTTCCAAAAGCTTCTTTTGTCATCAAAATGCTCTCAGGAGAGCACAAAGACCTGATCCGTGGCTATTGATCTTTGGATCGAATCGCTCTCTGTCATTCTCGGAGTACTCTATGTACTTTTCGCAACCAAAGAAAAGCGAATAGCCTGGGTGTTTGGCATCTTCAGTAGTCTTCTGGCCATCTACCTTTTCATTCAGGGACAGCTCTATTCGGAATCTGTATTGTACTTCTATTACGTCATTGCTGGTATGTACGGATATTGGTTCTGGGGAAGGGATGATTCTGCTCGTAAAATTAAAGTTGCCAATAGGCCGCAGATCTTGAAATTAATAGTGATAGGCATCTTTGGGAGTGTGGCCCTCGGTTGGTTCTTTCAGCGTAATACAGATGCCGATATGCCCTATTTTGATGCGACAACCACGGTTTTTAGCTTCATAGCCACCTGGATGACCGCAAGGAAACTATTGGAGAACTGGGTCTTTTGGGTGATCATTGATCTGGCGAGCATCATTCTTTACGGCATTAAAGGACTATATTTATTGGCCGGACTCATGTTCCTTTATACCTTCATCGCCGCTTATGGCTATCAGGAGTGGAGAAAGAAATATCAGGCACAAATTCGTAATTAGTGGTCCCGAATCCACTGGGAAAAGCACCCTTTGCCAGCAGCTCGCTGATCATTTTGATGGACATATCATTCCTGAATATGCCAGAAGCTATCTCGAACAACATGGTCAGGAGTACGACGAGTCTGATCTGATCAATATTGCCGATGGTCAGCAAAAGCTCATTGATGAAGCGACTGCTGAAATCAACTTTAGTGACACCGACCTGCTTACCGTGATCATTTGGTTAGCCACCCGCTTTGGGAAGGAAAATGAAGCTATGCTCAAAAAATGGATAGATTCTGAGGCCGATCTTTATCTGATCTGCAAACCAGATGTACCCTGGGTTTATGATCCATTGAGAGAGTGTGAGCACATACGCGAGGACCTTTTTGACCTTCACATTCAGCTTCTTGATGAGTACAATAAGGATTATGTAATCATCGAAGGGAGTTATCCCAAACGATTTGATCAGGCCGTTCTTGCAGTAAATAATGTGCTGAATGAAATCGACTCCCGCTAGCGTTCACTAAATCTATAAATTTGCCCCTCACGAAATTTTAACCATGCGAGAGATCCAGTTTAGAGAAGCCTTGAATGAAGCGATGTCGGAAGAAATGCGTCGCGACGAAAATGTGTTTTTGATGGGTGAAGAAGTTGCCGAATACAACGGAGCCTACAAAGTATCTCAAGGGATGCTGGATGAGTTTGGCGAAAAGCGCATCATAGACACACCGATCGCCGAGCTCGGATTCAGTGGTATAGGTGTTGGAGCAGCAATGAATGGCCTTCGACCCATTGTTGAATACATGACATGGAATTTTGCGATCCTCGCTGCCGACCAGATCATCAACTCAGCTGCTAAAATGCTTCAAATGAGTGGTGGAGCTTATCACGTTCCCATCGTTTTCAGAGGTGGAAATGGACAGGCCGGTCAACTCGCTGCCACACACAGTCAGAGTTTTGAGGCCTTCTATGCTCACGTACCCGGACTTAAGGTTCTTACGCCTTCTAACCCTTATGACGCAAAAGGTTTGCTAAAGTCTGCTATTCGAGATGATGATCCAGTACTCTTCATGGAGTCCGAAAAGATGTACGGAGATAAAGGTGAAGTTCCGGAAGGGGAATACCTCATCCCAATTGGAAAGGCAGACATCAAGAAAAAAGGTTCCGATGTAACCATCATTTCCTTTGGAAAGATCATGAAAGTGGCTCTTGCTGCAGCTGAAGAACTTGAGAAAGAAGGAGTTTCTGCAGAGGTGATCGACCTAAGGACCATTCGTCCGATGGACATGGATACAATTGCAGAATCTGTTAAAAAGACAAATCGCGTGGTGGTTGTCGAAGAATCATGGCCAGTGGCGAGCATCAGTTCCGAGATCGGATATCAGGTTCAAAGAGAACTTTTCGACTACATGGATGCACCCGTACATCGCGTTACCCAGTCTGACACTCCTTTTCCATTTTCACCTACGCTGATCGCCGAGGCGCTTCCAAATCCAAAGAAGGTTATTGAAGCGGTGAATGCGGTGATGTATCGAAGCTAGACGAGAGACACTTGACACAAGACTCTAGGGTATTTAGAGTGTTGTAATTGAAAGAGTTAAGGCTTTTTAACCAGAATTTTAACCTCCAATTTAGACACTATTGATTCTTAAGGTATCTCATTAGTCCAGAAATCATTTTTTGTACTTCGTTATTTAAGTCTAAAATAGGTTGCAAGTCATCTGAAAGTAAAAAATGTACTTCTGACATTAGCCTAAGTTGGGTCTCCAGCTCAAATGATGAGCCTAAAGCGATTTCCATGAAACGAAGTTGCTCCTTTACACTTTTTCTTCCGCAGCCTTCTGCAATATTGGATGGAACAGATATTGAAGACTTTACAATCTGATATGTAATCGAATTTAACTCTTGTGGGTAATTTGTACCTTGACTTAAAGTCTTTATGCAGAGCTTCGAGGTTTCAAAAGCTTTTTGCCAGGCATTCAATTTCTTGAAGTCTTTCATGATATTGGGTTTTTCCAAAAATCCACAATCAGACTTGAATTCCTATAAGATCCTTAGAATGAATTTATGCAAGTCAATAAAGAGATTCTAAGAGTTTTGATTCTTTTAAGCATTGTCTTGCATCTCGC
>CBFHWY010000003.1:40636-74481 GCA_965659675.1 Salibacteraceae bacterium
CTCTTGCATCTCGCCTCTTGCATCTCGCCTCTTGCATCTCGCCTCTTGCATCTCGCCTCTTGCATCTCGCCTCTTGCATCTCGCCTCTTGCGTCTTGTGCCTTGTGCCTTGTGCCTAGCGTCTTGTGCCTTGTGCCTTGCGTCTTGTGCCTTGCGTCTTGTGCCTTGCGTCTTGTGCCTTGCGTCTTGCGTCTTGTGCCTTGTGCCTTGTGCCTTGTGCCTTGTGCCTTGCGTCTTGTGTCTTGTGTCTTGCGTCTTGTGTCTTGTGTCTTGTGTCTTGTGTCTTGTGTCTTGTGTCTAATAAACCTCCACTTTCTCAATCTTATCTCCCTGACGGATCTCATCGATCACTTCCAAACCTTCGGTTACTTTGCCGAAGCAGGTATGTTGTCGGTCGAGGTGCTGAGTATTATCTCTACTGTGGCAAATAAAGAACTGAGAGCCTCCGGTATTTCTTCCAGCATGGGCCATTGAAAGTACACCGCGGTCATGATACTGATTATCGCCGTCCAGCTCACAGTCGATGCTATAGCCTGGACCGCCAGTTCCATCACCTTTTGGGCAACCGCCCTGAATCACAAAATTTGGAATCACACGGTGAAATGAAAGGCCATCATAGAAGCCTTTTTTTGCGAGGTCTGTGAAATTCTTAACAGTGTTTGGAGCATCTTTTTCATAGAACTCCACTTTCATATCTCCTTTTGAGGTTTTGATCGTTGCATTCATAGGTTTTCCCAATTATTGAGTAATGATAAAAATTCTTGCTGCAAGGTAATGCCTTTGTCCTTTGCATACCAAAGGTGAAGGTCCTGGTAAAATTCTTCTTTGGGCTTCTCTGGTTTTGCTTTGTATTCGCGCAACATCTGCTGGGCAGGTTCGGGCCGAGGTCCCCATGAACCCAATACTTCGTAATTCTCAAGATCCAAACAGATCAGCTTTGGGATGGAGCGAACGCCTTCGGTCATGAATCGATCCATGAGATCGGGGTAGTCATCTCGTAGCACCAGGCAAAATTCAATGTTATGACTTGCTTCAGCTATTCGATGTATGATTGGCAGACACTGCGCAGCATCTCCACACCAGGCTTCGGTAAGCGTAAGCCAGATGTAGTGTTTTTGAAGGGAGCCGAGTTTAGACTCCAATTCCTCCATAAGGGCCACACGCTTGTCCCATTTATCCATACGGGATTGGTTCAACTTGCTGTAATTGACCATGGCTTCAGACTGATCATTCCCAGTGGTTTTACCCATGTGTACCAAAATACGCGTGAGCTCACGATATTCCTCGTAGCTGATCGCCTTTTCCTCTATTACTTTGTAATCCATTTCTTAGTGATCTCGCAAGAATACGGGCTGCTCTTCACTGCTCATATCTGCACTATGATAATAGCCCTCCAGGTTGAAGGCTTTCATTTCTTCCGGATCATTGGTCTTATTCTTTATGATGAAGCGAGTAAGATATCCCCGAGCTTCTTTTCCGTAGGTCTGAATGAACTTGTACTCCCCATTTTTGAGGTCTTTGAATGTTGGAGTGATCACTCTTGCCTTGAGTTTTTTAGAATTGATCGAATTAAAATACTCATTGGAAGCAAGGTTGATCACGATTGGCTCTTCCTCCCCTTCAAAAGCCTCATTCAACTTATCTGTAATGCGATCCTTCCAGAATTCATAGAGATTCTTTCCCCGGCTTGTTCTGAGTTTAGTTCCCATCTCCAGGCGATAAGCCTGCATTAGATCCAGAGGTCTGAGCAAACCATATAGTCCAGATAAGATCCGAAGATGATCCTGAGCAAAAGCAAGGTCCTTTTCATCAAAGCTATCTGCTTTTAGTCCGCGATATACATCTCCCTGAAAAGCGTGAATTGCCTGTTTGGAGTTTTGTTCGTTGAAAGGTGTGGTCCATTCCTGATAGCGTTGATAGTTCAACTCTGCAAGCTGACTATTCACACTCATGAGTTTTTCGATCTTCTTCGGGCTTTTCTTTTTCAGCACATCCACCAAACGCTCTGATTGGTCGAGCATCTCAGGCTGACTTGCCTCTTTTGCTCCCGATGGGTTCTTATAGTCTAGTGTTTTTGCCGGAGATAGTAATGTGATCATGCGCTACTTGGTTTTCGATGCAATATTATACGAATTGAATTTCCCAAACTGTAACAGAAGTGACCATACTTGGTTCGCTTTTTAAAGAGATTGCTAATTGTATTAGTTTTCTAATTATATTAGCATTCTAAAATAATTAGCATGAATCATTTCCCCTCTAATATAAAGTATTTAAGGAAGCGTCAAAGCCTTACGCAAGCCGATATGGCCATTAAACTCGAGCTGAATCGCTCTGCCATTGGTGCTTATGAGGAGGAGCGAGCGGAACCAAAGTTACAGGTCTTGCGAAAGATCGCTTCATTGTTTGATGTGAGTATTGATGACCTTCTGCATATCGATCTTTCTTTGGGCACAGGCAGTTATAAGCAGAAGGAAGATGGTCTGCGTATCCTTCCGGTGAGCATTGACCGTGAAAGCGGAAAAGAGTTGATCCCTTTGATCCCCGAAAGGGCTGCAGCGGGTTATACTAAAGGCTATGGTGATGCTGAGTATATTGAATCCCTTCCCCACTTCTCTCTACCACTCCCTGAACTCGACCAGAACCGCAGTTATCGCACCTTTCAGATCGAAGGCGACAGTATGCTTCCCATTGTTTCAGGCTCTTACATCATAAGCGAGTACCTGCAAGACTGGCGTCGGATCAAGTCGGGTGAATGTTACATCCTTGTCACTCGTGAAGATGGTATTGTCTTCAAACGTGTAGAACCCGACCTAAAAGCGCGCAAACTAACACTCATTTCCGACAACCCGGAATACACTCCTTATGACATCGAACTCAGTCAGGTTTTAGAAGTATGGCAAGCGAGAGGGGTGATCAGCTTTGATCTTCAACAGAATTTTAATCCAATTCTTCAAAAAGCACAGCAGCTCAATGAAGAGTTAGGGGAGTTTTTAAAAGCTACAAGCTACAAGCTACAAGCCGCAAGCCTCAAGCTGATTCAGTTAAAATGATGGTAACAGCACAAAATGATGACACAAGAAAAAAGCAAAAGTGGCTATGCAGCAAAGAACCGCCTCCGCTTTTGGCGAATAGATACCAAAAAGCTACAAGCTACAAGCCGCAAGCTGATTTAATTAAAATGATGGTAACAGCACAAAATCATAGCATATGAAAAACTTCAAAAAACTCAAAGTCTGGGAAAAATCTATGGCACTGGCAAAGTCTTGCTTAACGTTGGTCAACGAATCCAAGGAACAGAGATATAATGCTCTCAAAGTACAGATTACTAAATCCGCTATATCGATTCCTTCAAACATAGCAGAAGGTAGTGGCAGAAAGAGCACAAAAGAATACTTCAGATACCTCGAAATAGCACTCGGCTCAGCATTCGAATTGGAAACACAGCTTCTACTCCTGGAAAGCTCTTTTTCAAAGCCAGAGAGAACTCAAGTCCTCATATCTGAATTGATCGAAGTTCAAAAAATGTTATCGGGCTTAATGTCCACATTAAAAAGCGAACTAAGAGCTAAACAGTGGAACTAAGAAGAATAAATATAAATGCTCTTATTATCAAAATAACGAAAACAGCTTGAGGCTTGTAGCTTGAGGCTTGTAGCTTGTAACTCACCATGAACATCGCTCACTTGGATCTCGACACATTCTTCGTCTCCGTGGAACGGCTGATGGACTCGCGCTTGAATGATCGACCAATATTGATTGGCGGCACCAGCGACCGCGGCGTAGTTGCTTCATGCAGCTACGAGGCACGCAAATTTGGCGTGCACTCGGCCATGCCGATGCGGCTGGCAAAAGAACTTTGTCCACACGCTACCGTGATCCGCGGAAACACTTCCAACTACACCAGGTACTCCAAAATGGTGACGGAGATCATTCGGGAAGAAGTGCCCGTATTTGAAAAATCTTCCATCGATGAGTTTTATGTCGACCTCACTGGAATGGACAAGTTCTTTGGCTGCATGAAGCTGGCGAGCGAGATCCGACAGAAGATCATTCGCGAAACCGGACTTCCGATATCCTTCGGTCTATCTCAAAACAAAACGGTTTCCAAGGTTGCCACTGGAGAGGCAAAGCCGAACAATGAGCTCATGGTGGACCAGGGAAAAGAAAAACCTTTTTTGGCTCCACTTTCAGTGAAGAAGATCCCGATGGTTGGCAACAAAACCTACCAAACCCTGCGAAATTTGGGTGTACAAAAGATCCGAACGGTGCAGGAAATGCCCATGGAGATGATGGAACGCGTATTTGGAAAAAGCGGGATCGTGATCTGGAAAAAAGCGAATGGCGTTGACAATTCGCCCGTCATCCCCTACTCCGAACGCAAATCGATCTCCACCGAACGCACTTTCGAAAAAGACACCATCGATGTAGTCAAACTCAAAAGTATTCTCTCCGCCATGACCGAAAATCTGGCTTTTCAATTGAGGCGCGGACAAAAACTTACGGCCTGTGTAACGGTGAAGGTACGCTACTCGGATTTCAATACCCACACTTTACAATGCAGGATCCCCTACACCTCCGCTGATCACCTACTCATACCTAAAGTGCATGAACTCTTCAAAAAACTTTACGACAAAAGGCTTTTGGTCAGACTCATCGGTGTACGCTTCAGCCACCTCGTGGGCGGAGCCTATCAGATCAACTTATTCGAAGACTCTGAAGAACTCATTAACCTTTACCAGGCGATGGATCGTATGCGCGAACGCTATGGTGATCGAGCCGTGATCCGCGCTGCTGGAATGGGCGCTAAGACCATCGGACGATTTAACCCATTTAATGGGGAGCCACCACCCTTGTTGGCGAATAGACACCAGTAGAATGTAAAACTGAAAAATGTAAAATGATAAAGTCAAAAGTGACCTTCCGGCTGAAAACTCAAAAAACTGAAAATGATGAATGTAAAAGTTGAACGAAAATATGATCTCGAAGATAGATTGGTGAATTTTAGTAGAATGGTAATCCGATTTCGAAGCACTCTTGAAAAGACTTACGCTGGAGATTATTTAGGAAACCAGCTTCTAAGGTCAAGTATTTCACCAAGCCTAAACTATGGAGAAGCCCAAGCGGCTGAATCAAAAAGAGACTTTATTCACAAGATGAAAATTTGCCTGAAGGAACTCAGAGAAACCAGCGTATCTATAAAAATTATCCATGGTTCGGTTTCCTGTAATGAGGACCTTCTTGCTGAATTGCAAGCAGAATGCAAGCAACTATTGGCAATCTTCCAAAAAAGTGTCTCAACAAGTGAGAAACAAATAAACCAAAAAGTTCAAGTATGACTTCTAACCGTATAATATCTAGACATTCAAAAGCACCTCGCGAAGCCACTTTTACATTTTACATTTCGCATTTTACATTTTAAATTCCTATGTGCGGACGCTACGTAAATATCACCAAGGTCACTGCCATTGAAAAACGTTTTAACGTAAAGGCAGAGAAGCCGGAAGATTATCGGCAGAACACCAATGTTTCCACCGGGCAATTTGCACCGGTAATTGCTAATGATGATCCAAATGCATTACAGTTCTTCAAGTTCGGCTTTACGCCCTTTTGGGCAAAGAAGCAGTTCTATGTCATCAATGCGCGTTCGGAGGGCGACTTCAACAAGGAAGATGACCCCCGATACAGTGGCTCAATGGGCATCGTAAAGAAACCCATGTTCCGAAAATCAATACGCGAAAAACGCTGCCTTGTGGTAGCCGATGCTTTTATTGAGGGACCGAAAAAAGAAAAGCTCAATGAGCCTTATGTCATCTATAAAAAGGATGGCGATCGACCATTTGCCCTTGCGGGAATATGGGATGAATGGATAAATCAAGAGACGGGTGAAGTCATCAGGTCCTTTGCGATCATTACCACGGTTTCAAACAGCATTACCCAACAGATCAAACACCACCGATCGCCGGTAATGCTCGACCGTGAACAGGAATCTCTCTGGCTCGATACCCAAATTCCACTGGCAGATGTCACTTCCATGCTCAAACCCTACCCGGGAACTGAGCTCAATGCCTATCCTGTTTCTACCGACATCAAAAGTCCGCGTAATCACGGACCAGAACTTTTAAAACCTGTGGGCGAAAGGCTCAATAAAGAATACGAGTACCTCATCTACAACGATCTCAAACTGGAAGGAATGGGACAGACGCAGGCGAGGAAGAGGAAGAATGGTGAATAGCTACAAGCTTCTAGTCTGAAGCCCGCCTGCCACGGGCAGGCTTCAAGCAGATACGAATGAATTGATTGATAATAGTGAATAGGATTAATCCAAATACCGCAACACCTGTAACTGGCGCCAATAGAACTACCACTTGTGACTTGCGGCTTGTAGCTTGTAGCTTATGATAAATTGTCACACATACTACAGCCTCCGCTACGGGACCCTAAAGCCCGCAGATCAACTGGCCCTGATGAAAGAGCTGGGGTATGATTCCTTTGTGCTAAGCGACATCAACACCACAACAGCGTGTTTGAATAGCCTGCGGATCGCTGATCGCTACGACATCGACCTGAGTGTTGGAGTTGACATACGCAATGGCATCAAGCAACAGTATGTCGTACTTGCGCAAAACAACAATGGCTTTCAGGAATTGAACGACTTCCTTTCGGAACACCTTCACAAAGAAGAGGTCTTTCCTTTTCAGGCACCTGAATTTGAGCACTGTTTTGTGATCTATCCCTACAAAAGCTATCGCACACAAAAACTACGCGACAATGAATACATCGGAATTGCACCCAGAGACCTCATTCGTTTTCGCTTGCATCTCCCCAATGTCCCCAAAGAAAAACTGCTGGCTTTGCCTTCCTTCTCCTTTCGGCACAAGCGTGACTTCAACTCACATCGCCTCCTGCGAGCCATCCACAAAAACACGCTGCTGAGTAAACTGCCAGAAGAAGATCAAGCCAAAAGCACTGATCTTTATTTGAGTCGGAAAGAAATGGAAAAGCATTACGCCGACTTCCCCTACCTCATCGATAATGCAGATCAACTCATCGCACAGTGTTCGGTGGAGTTTGATTTCAGTGAAGATAAAGAGCACAAGAACCAAAAGACCTACACAGGATCCGAAGCCAAAGACTATCAACTCATACGCAAGCTGTGTCGGGAAGGACTGCGATATCGCTATTACAAGCCCAGTAAAAAGATTCGCGAGCGGCTCGAAAAGGAGTTGCAGATCATCAAACAAAAAGGCTTTATCTCCTATTTTCTCATCAATTGGGATATCACTTCCTATGCTCGGAAAAAAGGCTACTTCTATGTAGGAAGAGGTAGTGGGGCCAATAGTATCGTAGCCTATCTCCTTCGCATCACCGATGTGGACCCCATCGACCTCGACCTCTACTTTGAGCGATTCATCAATTTGTACCGCCGGAATCCACCTGATTTTGATCTTGATTTCTCCTGGAAAGACCGCGAAGATGTAACGCGTTACATCTTTGAACGTTTTCCAAATACGGCTTTGCTCTGCACCTACAACACCTTTCAGTACCGTGCGGTGGTCCGCGAGTTAGGAAAGGTCTTTGGCTTGCCCAAAGAAGAGATCGACAAACTCAGTTCAGGTCGATTCAACAACCGAGGTCTCGATCAATTCTCAAAACTGGTACTGCGTTACACCAGCTACATCCAGGGCTTTCCAAGTCATTTAAGTGTACATGCTGGAGGAATTGTGATCTCAGAAAAGCCGCTGCAGGCCTACACGGCCACCTTTTTACCGCCCAAAGGCTTTCCAACCACGCAGTTCGACATGGTGGTTGCGGAGGACATCGGATTGTACAAATTCGACATTTTGGGTCAGCGCGGACTCGGAAAGATCAAAGACACCGTAGAGATCGTCAAACAGAACCGGCCCGAGGATGCGCCGATCGATATTCACGATATCAAAGGCTTTAAAGAAGATGAAAAAGTGAAAGAGATCCTGCGCAATGGAAAGGCCATGGGCTGTTTCTATGTAGAGTCACCCGCTATGCGCATGCTGCTAAAAAAGCTACGGGTCGATCACTATCTCGGACTAGTAGCAGCCAGTTCAATCATACGTCCAGGCGTTGCTAAATCAGGTATGATGCGGGAGTATATCATCCGCTACCGAAATCCCGAGCGACGCAAAGATGCTCACCCAGTAATGCTCGACATCATGCCCGAAACATACGGAGTGATGGTTTATCAGGAAGATGTGATCAAAGTGGCGCACTATTTTGCTGGGCTTAGTTTGGGAGAAGCCGATGTACTTCGACGAGGGATGTCAGGAAAATATCGCTCGCGCGAAGAATTTGCACAGGTAAAAGAGAAGTTCTTTTCCAATTGCAAACAGAAAGGCTACGACGATGAACTCACCGCCGAGATCTGGCGACAAACGGAAAGCTTTGCGGGATATGCTTTTTCCAAAGGGCATTCTGCATCTTATGCCGTGGAGAGTTATCAAAGTCTTTTTCTAAAGGCACACTATCCAAGAGAATATATGGTGGGTGTGATCAACAATTTCGGAGGTTTTTACCGCACTGAATTCTATGTTCACGAAGCACGCATGTGGGGAGCCAATATCCACGCACCACACATCAACCAAAGCGAATACCTTACCTGCATCAAAGATAAAGACCTCTATTTGGGCTTTATTCATGTTCGCGATCTCGATACAAGATCGGCCACTCAATTGGTATGGGAAAGAGAAGATCACGGCGCTTATCAAAATCTGGAAGATTTCATGGAGCGTTGCCCGATCGGTATCGAACAGATCGCGATTCTGATCCGTATGGATGCTTTTCGTTTTACCGGCAAGAATAAACGCGAGCTACTTTGGGAAGCGCATTTTCGTTATTCAAAAGACAAGAGAACACCTGTACACGCATCGCTATTTAGAGTAAAAAGTCGGCCCTTCACCTTGCCTCCGCTTCAAACCACTGAGTTGGAAGACGCCTTTGACCAACTTGAATTATTGGGTTTCCCCTTAGTGAGTCCCTTCAAACTTCTGGAAGAAAGGCCAGCAAACCCGCTACTCGCCGCCGACTTCCCAAACTTTAGAGATAAAATTGTGAGTATTCTCGGTTATCTGGTCACCACAAAAAACACCAGCACAGTAACGGGTAAACGCATGCATTTTGGAACCTTCATCGATCAAGACGGTCATTTCTTTGACACCACACACTTCCCAAAGGTTTCAGAAGACTTCCCTTTCTATGGTCGGGGTATTTATGTCATCACTGGAAAGGTGGTGGAAGAATTTGGCTTCTACAGTATGGAAGTGAGTGAGATGCGCAAACTAAAGATGATCGAAGATCCGCGTTACAGCGAACTGGACTCCAGCAGTAAAATGAAACAGAAAAAACTCACCAATGAGTTTAGCGAAAATCAGGACTTTATGAAAAAGCGGAGGGATAAATTAGAGTTGGGAAGCTGAAAAAGACTAAAACTTAAAAGGTCATTTCGAGATATTTTATTAATTTAGAGTAACTTAAACTTCAATTTATGAAATCACAAGTTTACCTGCCGGAGGTAGGCCACAAGCCACAAGTTAAAGAGTCAGCGCTTTGCTGCCGCTATTAAGTTAATGTTTACACTCTCATTAATAGTTTCACAACAGATAAGCGCGAGTGCACAATACATATTTAATGTCCAAGAATACTTCACATCTAATAATCCCTCTGCCAACCATGGATCAAGTAGTATTGAAGATTCCAATGGAAATATTTACCTAGTCTCCAACACCCTCGTTGGAAGTACAACAGATATTAGTCTCTCCAAAATTGATGCATCAGGAAACACTATTTGGGTTGATTCCTTAGATGGACACAATCTAAATGATTACGGGGTGCATTTGACATTTAATGGTGATGGAGATATTTTGATTTGTGGTGCAACACAAGATTTAAACGAAGGATACAACGTACTCATTGCTCAATACGACACTTCAGGTAGCATAGACTGGACCTATGAATACAACGCTGCCGATAACTTAGATGACATACCTACTTACATTTTAAGCGACGAGAACTCAAATATTTATGTTACAGGAGGAACTAACACACACTCCGAAGGGGTAAATGCCCTGATTTTTAAACTCGACAATACTGGCAACTTTCAATGGGACGATACTTACGATGAAAGCAACGAAGATGATAGTGGAGTTCAATTGGATTTGAGTGATGGAAAGATCCTAATGTCTGGTGGAAGCGAAACCAACCAGCAGAGTGGAGAGTATTTTGTTCTGGAGTATAACAGTTCAGGTACCCAAACCGATAGTTGGACCAGCCCAACCGGAGTGGATAATGTAGATTACCTAAGTTCAATGAAACGATCTGAAAATGGCAATCTCTACTTATGTGGTAGTAGGCAAGATGACCTGTATGTCGTTGCTCTAGATACTCTTTTGGACACGCTTTGGACTTATCATTATGACTACAATGGCGTGGCTGATCTTGGTAAAGACCTCTGTATCGATCAGGGCGAAAACATTTATGTCACTGGCTATGGTGGAAACAATTCGGGTGGCAAAGACGCCTTGCTTTTAAAACTCAGTTCTTCTGGTATTCTGGAATGGGAAAGAGCCTGGAAAGGGTCGTTACTTGATTCATCCAGCAGTGGTCTTCAGGTTTTTGAAGACAATTACAAGGTGTTTATGTTGGCGTCTGTTTACAATGCAGATAGAGACCTACTAGTTGCTCAAATTGATAGCTCAGGCCAAATTGATTGGTACGATGAGCATCATCGCGGTATAGATTCTCCTCAAAGCCTGCATCGAAGTGAAAATGGACTAAAACTATTTTATTCGAGCTTCGATGGAATTCAATATGAGGAAATACTGCGTAGCTATGAGCTTTTCCAGCGAAGCAATACGGCAGTTACCGATACGTATGGGTCACCCTTGTATTTGGAGGATGAATTAATTGTACAGTTTAAAGAAAAACATCTGGACACAACCGCTTTAGATGACTTAAGCCTCCGTTTTGGGGAACTTGAAGCTTTTTTAGACTCAACCGCAGTAGCTCAAATAGAGTCATTAAATGAGCTTACCAATACCGAGGACCTTAAGATTGTTCGCATCGTTAACCAATCCCGTCATGAGAAACTCAGCATTAGCAGAACCGGTTACCGTGTTCCAATACCTGAGTTTTATAGATCCTTATTGTTGAGCTTTCCTGAAGACATCAACGAAAAAACGATGGCCTCTTCCTTTGGAGCATTAGGATCAGTGACCGGGGCGTGGGTCAACAAAATTGCAGCATTGGATGCTTCATCAAATGACAGTCTCTTTAGCAATCAATTTTCATTACAAAATAATAATTTCAACGATCATGTTGAAATAGAAGATGCCTGGGATATTGAAACCGGTAAAAGTCATGTTCGGGTGGGGGTGTTTGATTCGGGCATTATGTGGGAGCATGAAGATTTTATGTTTAGGGATACTGCCTCTACTCCAAAATTCGACTCCTCCCTAGTGGTGGATGGGGCGAATTTTGCGTTACCACAATCTCTACTTGACCAGAGAGCTGATATTAGAAAATTAGCCAATTTCACTGGTAGGGACCGCATCGATCATCACGGCACGAATGTATCAGGCGTTATTGGCGCCATTCGAAATAATCAAAAAGGAGTAGCGGGCATCGCGGGTGGTGATTCAAGTAGCAACAGAGGCGTTCGACTTGTAGACATTAAAATATTCAAATGTGTTTTTAATAATGATGTTGGTGGCTGGGAGTCATTCACAGATGAAGCTACTGCAATCGAAGCACTTAGGATAGCTGCGCTTGATACCAATAGCAATGGTTTTGGAATTCATGTTGCCAACCACAGCTATGCCTTTTTTGACACGAGTACTGCACCCATAATGGAGCAAGCATATCGATTACTCTACAGAAACGGAGTAACCCAAATCGCATCACGCGGGAATAGAAAAGATAGTTTAAACCGTAGAGGAAATGCCTGGCAAGTCCCTTCTCAGTATGGCGATTCTATGATGTTAAGCGTGGCTATTTCAGCCCCTGGAACAGGTGATTTAGATACTAATTTCTCCCTTTTTGCTGGAGAGATTGATCTTGTAGCACCTGGTGGATATACAGATGTCTGGACTACAGACGGCAGTTCCCCTCCAAAAAATGGGAAGCCATACACCAATTTTGGGTCCATGGCGGGAACATCTATCTCCGCCCCACATGTTTCAGGAATCACCTCTCTGATCTACAGTTATTTAAATGACTATGATTGTAATAGTCGGGTGAGCCATGAAGATGTGGAATATATCCTTAGCCAAACGGCTAATGATAAAGATATGTCCGGTGAAGATTCCTTAAGCGGTTTTGGTTTGGTCTCCGCTAAAAAAGCCCTAGAGTTTATCGAATGGCCTAAACACCGTTTATATCATATGGATACTCTAATTGATACCTCAAATCTTATTTTGGATACTACAGGTATCTCTATTACCATTTCTGATGAAGCCGGCTTTTTTGATAATAACCTTTCCACTGGACAATACAATGCCGATGTATATCTTGCTAAAGCATCACTACCATATTCTCCAACACCAGATGGCTCTGAGCAGCTTAATCACATTTGGAAACGTTTAAGCGCTTGCACTGTGCTTCCGCACTTCAGTCGTAATAATGGGGTCATTAAGAATAGGCATAGTTTACATAGTTTTACTTTTGATCATCCTGATGCCTGGCAACTCGAAGGTTATGTGTATAAAATAGACTTAGGTAATGGAAAACATCAATGGATACCTGATTATGTTCAGGCCACAGGTCAAGTGCGCTTAGGGTATTCAGGAAGGTCAACTTCCTCAACAGGAAACGCTAATCCTTATGAATGCGACAGCATTAACAAGGTGATTGATATTCCAACCGAAGCAGAACCCCAATTGGTCACGCTAAATACAAATTCGGTCAAAGTATTTCCCAATCCGACTTCCAAAAACTTTACCATACAATGGTCTTTTGAAGAGAAGGAAGAAGTACAGATACAGGTTTCGGATATTTCAGGGAGGTGGCTCATTACAAAAAACAGACTCGAACCGAAAGGAGAAATTAATCTCTCGCTTGATACTCCCGGAGTTTATTTGATCTCTGTTTACAATTCCGGGGAAAGAAAAGTTCAAAAACTCATCCTTCAATGAAGCGGTTTTATACACTGTTTGTTTTTCTTGCATTTAGCCACGCTTTATGGAGCCAAAGTGTACTTCATGCCAAAAGAATTCTATCATACCAAAACAACTCTAGAATTGTAAAACCAGCAGGAGAGGGTCAGTTTATTCTAAGCCTTGGTGCCGCTTATAACGATACCTTACGTTATGGCAATAAGGTCTTTGTTTATGATACTTCGGTTTCTTCGGGTACTGACATGTTCGGCAATCATCTTCTTATTGATTTTGAAGGAAATTATCAGAATCATTTTCTGAGTGCAAGAGGCATTGAAACTATACCTTACTTCACCAGCAAGGGATCATTTTTGTTTACCGGGCGTTACCCTGGTTACGCCTCTCCTGTTCGAATCAGTGAGTATGAATTTGAAGAGGATACTGTCTATGCCAGAATTACTGGAAATTTTGGAACGGAAAACGCCTACATATGTGCACTTGATCCTCAATTAAGGTTTATTGGTGGTGTAAACATTTCCACCCCTGGAAGAGGCAGTATACGATTGAAAGCAGTCAGCTCTACTTCAGGTTATTATGTAAGTGGAAGCATAGCTTCTGAGGAGATGAAATGGGATTCAGACTCTATTCATGTGAAGAGTTTTGGCTCTTATGCCCAGAGCTTTTCCTTTCTAGCTCGGTTGGATAATGACTTTAATGTTATCTGGCGGAAGTATATTTTTGGCCTCCAATACCCATTTGACCCAAGATATAAGTATACCTACAAATCAGCGATTTCCTCAGGATCTGTACTTGAAACTTCGGATCAAAATCTAATGCTTTTTAGTGTTCATTCAGATGGACTCGAGTTCGATGGCGATACGGTAATTGCTGTGGAAGATCATCGTAGAGGACAGGTACATGCCCTTTTAATTGACTCTGGCGGGAAACTTATCAAAGCATTCCAGTTCAGAAAACATTTGGAAAGCGATCACCTGGATGCGGTGAGTAACGGAGAAGGTACCATTTTACATTTTGTACGGTATAAAGAATCCTTCCCTCATGATGGGACTGTTCATCCTCCAGATTACTACTTCATTGTTTATGATGATACATTAGGCGTTAAAAAGATTCTACCCAATCGATATGCAACCGCTGTGTGTTCAGCCTCGGATGGCAGCTTTTATTGGGCAGGTAATATGAGTCCCAATCAGTCCTATGATTTTGGTGATATTCACATTAGTGCGAGCACATCGAACAAATTGATCCTTGGGAAGATCTCTGCTGAAGGTGAATATTTGTGGGTTAAAACTTACAATGGCATTTTAGGGCCGACATCTATAACTGAGCACTATAAAAAAATAGCAATTACCGGAACTCTTCAAAGGACTTTAATTAACGATAACGGCGATACTCTTTTGAAACCTGCCCCTTCGCCTCTTATTACAGGTGGCTTGGTTATTCTTGAGGATCAACATATACTTGGTGAAACAGAAGTATTAAGTGAAGAGGCCCGTTTAAAAGTCTACCCAAATCCTTCCAATACTTCATTTACACTTGAGTGGGTGTTTGAAGAGGCGGTGGAACTTTCGGTTTATGATATTTCTGGAAGAAAAATATTTACAAAAACTGCTTTAGATCAAGCAGATCAACTTCGTTTTAGTCCCAATAATCCTGGTGTTTACTTCATTCACATCCAAGATGGCAAACAGTCTTTAACTAGAAAAATTGTGAAGCTTTAAGGTTTTTGTGATTTTAATCAATCAAACCAAACTGCCTCAGATGATGGCCCATGTGTTTCTTCTGAAATGTTAGCCAGCCCTCAAAATCCAGATCACCAAAAACTGGGTGGGTATAAATAAGTCCAGGATTCTCTTCGTGATGCTCAAAGAAGCGATCGATCTCCTTAAGCAAAGCCTCTTTTGCAGCTGAAAGGTCTGGCTTTCTCAAAGGCTGTTCTTTGCCTCCAAAAACCGGATTTGGAATACCACGAGCATACTCCTTATCACTGAACAAGAAGGCTCTTCGTTTCGGAAGAGAATCTTCGGGCACGGCCAGGTCAACTTTGGCGCGACCGTTACTGATCATCCATGTACCAACTAAGTGTTCAACCATTGCCTGGGGAGACATTGTTCCCCAAACTCGTTCAGTATCTTCATTCAGCTTTTCGAGTGATTCCGGCACTGTTTTCTTAAAGAATTCCATAAACCGAATGTAAGACATTGATTGGTAATTTTAGCAAATGCAAATCCTTAACTGTCCAAAGCTTTAGCCCTTTTGCCTGACGGCAATGGTCTTTTTGCTCCTGGCTGTCGCTCGAACAAGTTCGGCTCATGGATTAAGCCTCCTTACAGTCGGCTTTTTCCTCAAAGGGGGTGGATCCAAAGCTTTAGCCCTTTTGCCTGACGGCAATGGTCTTTTTGCTCCTGACTGTCGCTCGAACAAGTTCGGCTCATGGATTAAGCCTCCTTTGCAGTCGGATTTTTCCTCAGAAGGGGGTGTGTCCAAAGCCTTAGCCCTTTTGCCTGACGGCAATGGCCTTTTTGCTCTTGGCTGTTGCTCGAACAAGTTCGGCTCATGGATTAAGCCTCCTTTGCAGTCGGATTTTTCCTCAGAAGGGGGTGTGTCCAAAGCTTTAGCCCTTTTGCCTGTCGGCAATGGTCTTTTTGCTCCTGGCTGTCGCTCGAACAAGTTCGGCTCCATCCAGAAGCAAAAAGCCCCTTCCATGTTCCATGGAAAGGGCTAAAGCTTTGTCGGGTAGAGAGGATTCGAACCTCCGATCTCACGCCCCCCAGACGTGCACATTAACCGGACTATGCTACTACCCGAATAGGGGGCAAAAATACAATTTAGTTCAGTGCAAATAAATGGGTGTTTGCCAAGAAAAACGGGCAACTATTTTGCGCAGGTCTGATTATAGTAGTTAACCGCTTCCAGCATGTTCTTCCACTTTAAGTAGTCCTTTTTCTGCTTTTTATCTAAGGCTTGAAAGGCAGGGCAATTAATGAATAACGCTTCAACCCACTCCTCGCAGCTCGCCTTGGTAACGATCTCCATTTGACTTCCCTTATCGCGATTTAAGGTAAGGTACTCCGTATTGTAAGCTGCCCCTGAGTTAACCGTTGCCGGACCTGAACTTTCCCAGTCATTCTCTGCCATTTTCTGATCTAGCTTACTACTTGCAGCTGAGGATGCCGCATTCCCAAGGGCGGTCATCGCTTTATTCACACTCGTTGGAAAAGGGTTTTCTGCCATCAAAACAGCACCATCTGCAAGCGCCTGGGTCCATATGCTTCTGTATCGATCATAGGCTGTTGTCTCTCCATTGATCGTTTGTGCAACCCGGCTAAAACTCTTGGGTTTATATGCCCAAACAAGTCCATCTTTATCTTCCATGAGAATCTCATACACAAGCCAATCCTTTTCAAAATACTGCCCCTCTGCTGCCATCATTTCATCCTTGAAACGCAGTGCAATTTTGGCTTCTTTCTTATTCCCATCGTTGTCGATAACATATCCTGGGTAAAAGTTCTTCTTTTCTTTCCTATCCTCCTTGAAATCGCTTATCCTAAGCCTTGGCTGGAAGTATTGAATGTCCATACGGGCAAACTTCTGTTTATCCTTACCTTGCTTGAGTCCAACTTCAGTAGTGTCATTGTTCTCCACTTTGATCTGGATCTCCCCTTCCAATTTTTGTCCGTTAAAATCTACTATGTAGCCGGGCAGGTACTTGCTGACCCAGGTGCGTTTTTTGCCTGATTGGGTCATAGACTGCGTTTGGTATTGACTAAAAAGGCCAGTGCTTGAAATAGTAAAAATGAATAGTAGGGCTATCGTTTTCATAAAATGTATCTTGTGGGTTAATGCCGCAATGTATGCCTTTAAACCCACTAAGAAAAATACTGATAATCAGCTTTCTGTATATAAGTTGTTTTATCGGCTCAACTACACTGATCGCCCAAAATAAACCGAACAAGGTCATTGATAACGATCTTCAAAACCTCTCCTTCGCGGTGATTGACGGAGAAAGTGTAGAACTTTTTGCAGACATTAAATGGCTGAGGACTGGCACCGCACCCATGCGCATGCAACGTATGCAATATGGGGCAGGTGATGCGGCTTACTTGGTTCACGCTGCAGAACGCGGATTTGGAAGCCCCTGGGGAGCGCTGTCCACAGCGGAATCTGTCTCAGAACCATACACCCACACGGTTCCAGGCAGAATGGGCAACACCTTACTTCAGGTCATCAGCAGAGCTTATGCCACAGAAGGCATCATTCACCATCACTTGGGTCAATTTGAAGAAGCAGAAGCAGCTCAAAAACGTGCATATGATCTGCGCAGCGGACGCTTTGGGAAAGATCACTTTAGTAGCCTGAATTCGATGAGTAATCTCGCGGCATTGTATCGCGACTGGGGTAAGTTCATTAGATCAGAAGAGATGATGAAAACACTCATTTCTACTTTGGAGGCAAACAACATGCAATCAACTCCGGCATATGCCATCGCATTGAATAATATGGCCATGTTATCGCTCTCGTTAGGTCGACTGGATGAAGCTGAAAACTACAACACAAAAGCCATTGAGTTCGCTTATAACAATATGAAAGGCAAAGACAAGGAGCTCTTTCCCTACAAGGTGAACAAAGCACTTATCCTTCGTGAAAAAGGAGAATTGGCCTTAGCTGAAGTATTGCTTACCAAACTCAAGGAACAAAAGGAAAAAAGCTTTGGTAAGAAGAAACCCGCTTATGCAAGGGCGATCAATCACCTGGCAGGAGTGCGTCTGGAATTGAGAAAGTATGACGAAGTGGACGAAATGCTGGAAGACGCATTAAAGATCTACATGAAGAGCTTTGGGAATAATCACCCGGCTACCGCCAGAATTCACGTTAACCTGGGTATCTATTACATGCTTCAAAAGAAATATAGCTCTGCCGAGGAGGAGCTGAACGCTGCCGAGCGTGCACAGAATTATATTCTTGGAAAGAATAACCCAGATTACCTCTACACCTTACTCCTAAAAGGAAGCAACTATGAACTTGCCGGCAAGGTCGATCTGGCCTACGAGAGTTTAGAAAACCTGAACGATGCCGTCATGGAACAGGTGAAAGAATATTTTCCAGCCTTAAGTGAAGAGGAAAAAACTAAACTTTGGTCAATTTCTCATCCCTATGTATTGAATTATCTAGGCTTTGTAGCTGAACATAAAAAAGCAGATCCAGAAAAGCTTAAACGCCTCCTAAATACCCATTGGTCAAGCAAAGGAATACTGCTGAGCTCGTCAAAAAAACTGAAATCAAAGGTCAAGTCGAGTAATGACCCCGAACTACTCAAGCTCTATGAGGACTGGGTAGCTAAAAAATCCCTGCTTGCCAAGTATTACTCCATGCCTAAAAAACAGGTTTTCTCTCTTGGCGTGAGGCTCGATAAACTCGAGAAACAAGCCAATGAACTCGAAAAGACACTCACACAAAAAAGTGGATCAAGCATAAGCTCCAGTGTAGTGAGTTTTGATGATGTTCAATCTAAACTCAAAGACGGAGAGGTGCTTGTTGAGGTCATAAAAACCAGAAGAAATGATTTTAAGGATGCAGCAGAGTCCTACATCGCACTGATCATAAAAAACGGTGAAAATCCCAAGCTCAAGACCATTGGCGAGGCTAAATTTCTCGAAGAAAAAGCCGCGAAAGCATACCGAAACACGATCAGGGCAAAGATCAAAGACACGCGATCTTATACCTATTTCTGGGAGCCTGTTGCACAAGAAGTTGAAGCTTCAAATAAGATCTATCTGTCGCTCGACGGAGTATATAACCAGATCAGCCTGGCAACTTTAAATGTTCCAGAGCAGGGCTATATCCTAAGGAAAAAGACCTTGATCCAAATTAGCTCAGGAAAAGACCTCAATAAGATCACTGAGATCAAAGACCTGGAGTCAGCCATGCTCATTGGCAATCCTGCTTTTGGATCAAAAGGTCAATTGGCTCCGCTGCCAGGTACGCAGGTTGAGGTCGACAAAATTGATAAGATCCTCCGTCAGAAGAGTATAAAGACTGAAGTACTCACCGGTGATCAGGCCAGCGAAGAGGCCATAAAGAAGGCAGCAAACCCTGGATTGCTTCACATCGCCACCCACGGATTTTTTGAGGAAGACCAACAAATGACAAAGGGATTAAGAACAGGCTTCGAAGCTCCCAGAGTTGTTGAAAATCCTTTGTTACGATCAGGACTGATGTTGAGCGGTGCCGAACTCAGCGCCTCTGAACAAATGGAACGAAGTGGTAGTTCGGAAAATGGAGTACTCACTGCTTATGAAGCAATGGATCTTGAACTCAATGAAACTCAGATCGTGATACTCAGCGCCTGTGAAACTGGCTTAGGAGATGTTAGTGCTGGCGAAGGTGTTTATGGTTTGCAAAGAGCTTTCCAGATCGCTGGAGCAAAAACCATCATCACCTCCCTGTGGAAAGTGAATGACCAGGCGACCCAGGAACTCATGACACGCTTCATACAAGAATTGCTCAATGATAAACCAAAACAGGAGGCTTTTCGGATTGCCCAATTAGCCCTGGTCGAAAAATATGAAGCTCCTTATTTTTGGGGAGCCTTTGTGATGTTAAACTAATTAAATGACTTCAATTTCTACATTTGAAACATGAAATGGACCAGGCTTTCTGGATACCTAATAGAGGCAGTTGGAATCATTCTTTCCATCCTGATCGCATTGGCAATAGAGAATTGGGATGAGGAGCAGAAAAAAATGGAGAAGGAGGAGATCTACCTTGTTTCTCTTCACGGTGACCTCATAAAAGATGAAAATCAGCTCAATCGCAGAATCAAAGATTACGAAACCAAGCTTCAGGCCGCTATGGATATCATGTTGGCCTGCACTGAACCAGAGGAAGGAGATCAGCAGATGATCTTGCAGCAGATCGAGTCAAAACTGACCTACAACTTTGCCTACATCCCGAGCAACAATACCTATCAAGCCCTTGAATCAAGTGGAGATATAAAATTCATCACAAACTCAAAACTAAAGATTCTCCTTTTTGAATTAGACAAAGCCTTTGAAGCAAACGAGCAAAAAGGAACTCTTTTCCTTGAATTCATGAACTCCCCACTTTGGGCAGGTTACCTCATTGAGAATGCAAATTATGATGCTGCTGTGCTTCAGGTAGACTCTACAGAGCTAAAAACTGAAGTTTACAATAGGGTCAAAAGAATGTACAAGTTGATCGAAACCTATTACTATGATCTCCTCGGAACTGAACTCAAGATCGAAGAAGTGCGCATGGCTCTTGAAGAAGAATTGATCGACAAGGAAATTGAATTTGAGGCTCAGCAGGAGAGCGAAGAAGATCCAGAAGCTGAAAAAGAAGCCAGCGGAGAAGCAAAAGAAAATGAGGCACAAGAATTGGAAGACCTGCTAGATGAACTTTAATAGCTTTGAATCATGAGACAAACGATCATTCTCACTCTATTCCTCTTGCCTCAGCTCATTTTTGCACAGACACTTTACAAAACTCAGAAAGCCTCGGTAGCGTTTAAATCGGAAGCTCCTCTTGAAATTATTAAGGCTGAGTCAAATAAACTTGTTGAACTCATTAACCTCGACAAAAAGACCTTTGCCTTTCAGGTCGCTCCCATCAGCTTTAGAGGTTTTAATTCTGAGTTACAGCGAGAACACTTCAATGAAAACTATATGGAGAGCACAAAGTATCCAAAGATCAAATTCTCCGGGAAGATACAGGGAGATGATGATCTAACAAGACCCGGAGTATACAAGCTCAGCGTTAAGGGAACACTCGATTTACACGGCGTGGAAAAAGAAAAAGAGATCAAGGGCATCCTTACTGTTTCTGAAGGAAAAGCCGAAGTCAGAAGCAGGTTTGAAGTTCCTCTGGAGGATCATAACATCAAGATCCCTAAGATCGTTGATCAAAAGATTGCTGAGGTCATCACCTGCGATGTGAAAGCCACGATGGTGCCCAAATGATCAAAGAATATTCAGCATGGTTAGCGAACCCATGATGATCATAAAAACACCTACAAGCCATTGAATGAGCTTAAGTGTGATCTTCTTCATGAATCTTTTTCCCAGCATGGCGCCCAGGAATGCAGCTAGAACCGCGGTGGCGATCATCCTTGCATTTTCAAATATAAAATCAGAACCTAAGGATTGCGTATAGACAGGGATTCTGGCAAGATCAACACATAGTGCGATGGCAATACCAGTGGCAATGAAAGACTCCTTGCTGAGGCCTGACTTCACCAGAAAAGCACTCCGAAGTGCTCCCTGGTGACCCGACAAACCACCAAAAAAACCACTCAAGATTCCACCGCTGATCAGAAATGCGACACTTGCCCCTTTAAAACTGAGTTTTGGTAATAACTCCAGAACTGCGAAGAAAACGATAAGAAGCCCAATGAAAAACTTGATCCCAGTAACTAGCCCGATCAATGGGAGCTTCAGATCAAGATCAAAGCCGGCGAGGTAATGCAGCAATTTCGCTCCGCCAAGAGCACCTATGATCGCGGCTCCTCCAAACACCAGCACGTATCTCCACTTTAAGTGATTTCCGATCAACACGCTCTTAAACAGATTATTCAGCAAATGCACAATTGCAGTGGCAAGGATGGCGCTTTCAACGGGCAAAAACAGTAGGAAGAACGGCGTTAGAATGGTTCCCAATCCAAAACCAGAAAAGAATGTCAAAAGAGAGGCCATCAACGCAACAAGTGCTATGAGGACCAGATCCATCATTCGCTCTTCTGCTTCAATTCTCGCAACTCCTTTCGCTTGGCCGCTCTTCGCATATTGAGAAACTCCACAGCCAATGAGAAGAACACCGCAAAATAGATATAGCCCTTGGGCACCTCTCTGTGAAGGGCATCAACAATAAGCATGAAACCAATGAGAATCAGAAATGACAGGGCCAAAATTTCTAAAGAAGGATGTTTTGAGATAAACCTGGAGATCGGTTCCGAAGAGATCATCATGACTATTACCGCAACAACAACAGCCGCGATCATGACCACGATCTGGTCGGACAAACCGATCGCCGTGAGAATAGAATCAAATGAAAAGATCACATCCATGAGCAGGACCTGAAAAATGACTCCTGCCACACTAACGGTTCTCACTTTCACCTGCTCCTCTTCTTCATCGCCTTCAACTTTCAATCGGATCTCAGAAGTACTTTTTGCAAGCAAAAACAGACCGCCAAAAAAGAGAATGAGATCTCGTCCACTTATATCATATTCGAATACCGTAAAGAGAGGAGTTTGAAAGACATCAATGAGCCAAGCAAGGCCAATCAACAGAGCGATACGCATAACAAGCGCCATACTCAATCCAATACTTCTCGCCCTTCCCTGCTTGTCTTCAGGCAGTTTATTTGTGACGACAGAAACAAAAATGATATTATCTATCCCAAGGACGATCTCCAGAAGGGTAAGCGTCAGAAAAGCGATCCAGGCTTCAGGAGAAGTGAGTAGCTCCATCATTTACCAAACATTTTTCCAAGCCCAGGGATATTCGGCATAGCATCTTTTGCAAGCGCTCCCATTTCTGCCTCATTAACGGAATTCGCCTTTTGTATAGCATCAGAAACAGCCACTGAAATAAGGTCTTCAAGCTCTTCTTTTTGGAGCTCCGATGGCTCAACATTGAGCTTCACATCTTTTAATTCGCGGTTTCCGCTCATCATTACCTCAACTTTTCCATCTGCGGCACTGCCTTTTACCTCAATCAGTGAAAGCCTCTGCTTTACTTCCTCTGCCTTGGCTTGCGCTTCCTGTAGCTTTTTACTTAGATCACCAAACATATCAGCCCTCGTAACTTTCGATCAACAAATTTAAAATTTCAATTGCGGCTTCTGGGATTCTGGTACCTGGACCAAAAACTCCGATAACACCCAGATCGTAAAGGAATTGATAATCTTGCTTCGGAATCACACCTCCTGCAATCACCAAAATATCTTCCCGACCATATGCTTTGAGCTCGTCGATCACCGATGGAATCAGAGTCTTATGCCCGGCTGCGAGTGAGCTTACCCCGAAAAGGTGAACATCGTTCTCAACTGCCAATTTTGCTGCTTCCCCAGGAGTCTGAAAAAGTGGTCCTATATCCACATCAAAACCAATATCTGCAAATGAGGTTGCGATCACTTTAGCTCCGCGATCATGTCCATCCTGACCCATTTTTGCGATCATGATTCGGGGCCTTCTGCCACTTGTCTTCTCAAACTTGTCGGCCAGATCCCTAGCCTCTTTAAAGTGTTCATTTCCCATTGATGCTGATGAATATATACCACTAATTGATCGAATCACTGCCTGATAACGCCCAAATACTTTCTCCATAGCAGAGGATATTTCGCCCAAACTCGCTCTGAGTCGAGCCGCTTCAACCGCTGCTTCGAGCAGGTTTCCTTTACCGCTCTTCGCTATTTCTGTAATTCTCCCAAGGGCGGCATCCACCTTTTGCTGATCCCTTTCCGCACGTAATTTCTGCAGACGCTTGATCTGCTGCTCTCGCACTCGCGCATTATCTACTTCAAGAATATCAAGATCCTCTTCACTTTCTGGAAGAAAACGATTCACTCCGACGATCACATCCTGTCCACTGTCAATTCTGGCCTGCCTTCTTGCGGCAGCCTCCTCAATTCTCATTTTAGGCAAGCCAGTATCTATGGCTTTTGCCATTCCGCCCAATTCTTCAATTTCCTCGATATGTTCCCAGGCTTTTTTGATCAACTGGTCGGTGAGGTATTCCACATAATGAGAACCTGCCCATGGGTCTACGGCATCAGTAATCCGCGCTTCCTTCTGAAGGTAGATCTGCGTGTTACGGGCTATGCGGGCTGAAGAATCTGTTGGCAAGGCGATCGCTTCATCAAGAGAGTTTGTATGCAGGCTCTGCGTTCCTCCGAAAACAGCAGCCATTGCCTCTACACATGTCCTGGTGACATTATTATACGGATCTTGCTCTGTCAAAGACCAACCGGAAGTTTGAGAATGTGTCCTTAAAGCCATGGATTTTGGGTTCTTCGGATCAAATTGCTTGATCATCTTGGCCCATAACACTCTGGCAGCACGCATTTTGGCGATCTCCATGAAGTGATTCATTCCAATTCCCCAGAAGAAAGAAATTCTTGGTGCAAATTCATCAACCTTCAATCCGGCAGCTATTCCCGCTTTTACGTATTGCAGACCATCGGCGAGCGTGTAGGCCAACTCAATATCGGCTGGTGCTCCCGCCTCATGCATATGATATCCGGAGACCGAAATCGAATTGAACTTCGGCATGTATTTCGAAGTGTATTCGAAGATGTCTGATATGATCTTCATCGAAGGTAGTGGCGGATAGATATAGGTGTTCCGGACCATGAACTCCTTGAGGATATCATTCTGTATGGTTCCACTGAGCTTCTCTTTGGGAACCCCCTGTTCTTCACCAGCTACAATGTAAAATGCCATGACAGGAATCACTGCCCCGTTCATCGTCATCGAAACAGACATTTTATCCAGGGGGATCTGATCAAACAGGATCTCCATATCGAGAATGCTGTCTACAGCCACTCCAGCTTTTCCAACATCTCCTAACACCCTTTCATGATCGCTATCATAACCTCTGTGAGTGGCCAGGTCAAAGGCAATGGACAGCCCTTTTTGACCTGCCTCCAGGTTCCTGCGATAGAAGGCGTTCGATTCTTCAGCAGTTGAAAATCCGGCATATTGCCTGATGGTCCAGGGACGAGACGCGTACATGGAAGAATAAGGCCCTCGCAAGTAGGGTGGCACACCTGCGCCAAACTTCAAGTGTTCAAAATCAACCGCCTCGTATTGATTTCGCAGGGGGATCTTCTCCCCGGTTTCCCAGCTTTCGTACCGCTTGCTGCGTTGGACATCTTTGCGATCAAAATTCTTTTTGGAAAAGTCGATTCTAGCCATTTTCTCTTTGCTTTTCAATTCCAGAACCTAGTCGTTCATATGACTCTTCAATTTTAGTCGGCAATTGCTCGTCCCTATTTGGATAGAGGTTGAGGCCAAGCACAGAAAGCTCTCCAGATTCAAGCAGGTCTTTTTGTGCTTTGTGGTCTGCTTCGATCATGTTCTGAATCGCCCCACTCTTACATGCCGCCATAAAGCCTCCCAGTGATTCTATGGATTGAAATTTGGTCCAGGCTTTAGCTTCCAGCTGCAAACAAATGTTTTCAATGAAATACGATCCGCCAACCGGATCCATGGCCTTATTCATAAAGGACTCCTCCGCAAGCATTTGATGTTGCATTCTGGAGAGATGAGACGCAAAATGATGATCTCCTTTTAAGCTAATATCAAAGGGCAAGATCGAAACGGCATTCGCACCGCCTATGACCGCCGACATGGCTTCCGTGCAACTGCGGAGTAAGTTGTTGTGTCGATCATATGAGGCAAAATTCCACATCCCGGTTCTGGCATGAATGAAGAATTCCCCTCCGAATCCATAGGCGCTAGCCACAGCATGAACAAGGGTTCTGAATGATCTGACCTTAGCCAGTTCAAGAAAATAGTTGACTCCAAGTCCAATACTAAAATTGATCTTTCCGGCTTCAACCTCTGCCTCATCTAATTGCCCAAGATACTCATTGAACATAGCCAGACCTATGGCCATTTCAGTAGATGCATATGCTCCTTTATCATGCAGCATTGCCGTATCTACTTCGACCCATTGAAACTTGCTTAATGTCGATGATCTCAGTTTAGAGATAAAGGCCATATCCTCTCGCTCAGATCTATAGAAATTACCTGTTTTGAGAAGCATATTTAGAGGATCGTAGTTCCATGAACCCTCAATATCCTTTTGCTGAGACCATGACTCAAAAGCTTCGAGCCCCCCATCCTGAAGCCAGGCATCAAGCTTCAGATCAGTTCGAATATACGCCGGGTTAACTCCTTTCAACGCCGTTTTCATTTGCTCATCTGACTCAAGTCCAGCCAGCTCCAGGTCATTTACTCCTTCATTAAGTGCATGAAGAATTCTTTTGTTGGTGTTTCCTTTTGGATCGAAACAAAAGGCTTGACGAACGAACCAATCTCCTCGATCCCTGAAACTGTAGCTGCTTTTTCTCAGATCACTTGGATCTGAAAATGGATCGACGTCCAGGTCCTGCCAATTCTTGTGAAGCTCCTGCGGCTTCTTCCCTTTGAGGTCGGTCTCGATCTTCTGAAGCCAGTCCTCTTTGCTTAGCGCATCAAATTCCGCAAAAAACAAATCATTTCCCATTAGGGCAAATTTAGGAAAAGCCTCATGCTGTGCCGAAGTGGCTTTTATAATCTGAATTAAAACAATCAGCGCAGATAATTGTATCTTTGACATATCTCATTGGGGTGCCATAAAGGCTGAGATCATACCCATTCTCCTCATCAAAGGAGAGGAACCTGATCCGGGTAATGCCGGCGTAGGAAAGATTATTAACACAAGGAAACAATTGCCCCATTTGTTTCTCAAAACACTTGAGAACAATGAGAATTATAGTACTTGGACTTTTCATTTTAAGTCAAATTCATTTGCAAGCGCAGGTCGTGCTGACGGGAAAAGTGATGAATGAAGACGGCAAGGCTCTGATCGGAGCGAGCGTTTTTGAAGCAAATTCATACAGAGGAACCACCACTGACCTTAGCGGAAACTTTTCATTAAAATTCAAAAAAGGTCAAACGGAGATCATCTGTCGTTTTGTAGGCTTTCAGGAAAAAAGCCTGAACCTGAGCTTAGTGGCTGATACAAGTATTGAGATCAACTTATTGCGCGAAAGTCAGGAAATGGGAGTTTACACGGTGGAAGCATTGAGAAGCGATGACAAAACCCCCATGGCTGTGGAGAATATCAGTAAGGAAGAGCTCAATAGAAATAACATAGGTCAGGACCTGCCAATTCTCCTCAACTTCAGTCCTTCTATTGTGACTACATCAGACGCGGGTGCTGGTGTGGGCTATACTGGATTGAGGATCAGAGGAAGTGATGCAACCCGCGTGAATGTTACCATAAACGGTATTCCGATCAATGATTCAGAATCACAAGGTGTTTTTTGGGTGAATATGCCAGATCTTGCATCATCGGTAGATAATATTCAAATTCAAAGAGGTGTTGGCGCCTCAACAAATGGTGCAGGTGCTTTTGGAGCGAGTATCAACATGATGACCGATCAAATAAGTGATGAAGCTTACGCTGAATTCAATAATTCTTACGGCTCATTCAATACAAGAAAGCATACCCTGGAGTTTGGTTCTGGACAGATAGGCGATCATTGGAATTTTCAGGGAAGACTCTCTGAGATCACTTCCGATGGCTACATCGATCGTGCCAGCTCAGACCTTAGAAGCTACTACCTCAGCGCCTCTTACAAGGATGAAAAAACCAGCCTAAAGGCTATACATTTTGCTGGTAAAGAACGTACATATCAGGCGTGGTGGGGAACTCCAGAAGGACGCATAAACAGAGACGTAGAGGAGATGAATCGTCATGCTGATTTTGAAGGCTACAGTCAGAAGCAAAGAGAAAACCTCTTGAATTCTGGACGTACTTTCAACTACTATCTCTATCAAAATGAGGTAGACGACTACGGACAGGATCATTATCAGCTGCACTTTTCCAGAGAGCTCAAGGAAAATATTCGTTTGAACCTGGCAGGACATTACACCTTTGGTGAAGGCTTTTTTGAACAGTTCAGAATAGACGATGATCTTTCAGAATATGGTTTTTCCATTGCTAGTCCGGCTTTTGGTATTCAGCCTGTAAGCACAGACCTTATAAGGAGAAGATGGCTTCGCAATCATTTTGCCGGAATGACCTTTAGTTTGATCGCTGAATGGGAAAAGCTTAAAATTAGATGGGGAGGAGCCTATCACTACTATGACGGAGAGCATTTTGGTGAACTGGTTTGGCTAGAACAAAGCTTCGGAATCGATCACCTTGATCGCTACTACACCAATAAAGCCTACAAGAATGATGCGAATACTTTTGTAAAACTCGATTACGACCTCACTGAAAAAACACAACTCTATGTCGATCTCCAGGGTCGCTATGTAGATTACTCTGCGCTTGGGCCCGATAACGACCAGCGCTTCATCAATGTAGATACCACGATGCTGTTCTTTAACCCGAAGCTTGGTTTGAATCAACGCATCAACAACAACTCGAGAGCATACATATCCTATGCAGTAGGACACCGTGAACCCACGAGAAATGACTTCATTGATGCTCTGCCTGGAGTGGTACCGATTCCTGAGCAACTACATGATATTGAAGCAGGTTACGAAGGAAGAAGCAATAGATTATCCTATGCGGCCAATGCCTATTTCATGTATTACAGGAATCAGCTTGTTCTCACTGGAGAACTCAATGATGTTGGATCACCGATCAGAACCAATGTTCCTGAGAGTTACAGAGCAGGCATAGAATTGATGGGGTCCTGGAATCCGATACCTGCTTTGAAGTTAGAAGCTAATTATAGCTATTCTCAAAATAAGATCACCGAGTTTACCCAGATCCTATACGATTACACCAATGGCTTTGATATCATTGAAAATACATTCAACAATACCGATATATCTTTCAGTCCTTCTCATATTGGAATGGCTCAGCTTAGGTACTTTCCCCTGGAGAATTTGGAATTGGCATTGCTCAACAAGTATGTGGGCAGACAATATCTCGACAATACCTCTGACCTGAATAAAAGTTTGGATCCTTATATGACCAGCGACTTCAGGCTTCGATACAGTCTGGAGCCCAGGTTCATGAAGAAAATTGAATTCACTCTTTTGGTGAACAACATCTGGAACAACCTTTATGAGTCCAATGGCTATACCTATTCATACATATTTGGGGAAAGGGTCACCGAGAACTTTTATTACCCACAAGCTGGAACTAACTTTCTCGCTGGTCTGAACCTTAGGTTTTAAGAGGCTCTGCCAGACATATCGATCTTGACCGTTTTGAGATCCATGCTTCTCTTTTTGGGCACAGGATTATCGCAAGCCTCACGGATCTCTTCAAAGAAATGCATGCGTTTTTCGCGTTGATTCCAGAATGAACCCTGAAGCACTACGCCATCAAAACCCACCGAATAAGCAGAAGCTACTCGATCGGGCTTCACTCCACCAAGGGCAAACACTATATGTCTGCAGGTGACCAAAGCATGCTCCAGTTGCTTTCGATTGAAGGTCTGATTAAATTCTGTCACATTATGCCGATCAAACACTGGCTTGAGGAAGATGTAGTCAAAGTTCTTTTTGCAGTTCATCAGGTCTTGCAAGTTGTGCATCGAAGCAGAGACTTTGAGCTTTGGTTTTAAAAGCCTGATGAGCATTAAATTGATCTTCGCCCAGAACGAAGACTTCTGTTTTCTCCCTAAATGAACTCCCCTGATCTTAAACTTCAAACAGAGTGAGTAGTGGCTGTGCAGAATGAGTTTAGAGTGATATTTCTTAGGGATCTTTTTAATGAAATCAGTCATTTTCTTCTTTGACCAATTTCGCTTTTTGATATGATAATACGTTAAGCCCGACTCGAAGAGTTCTTCGATGACTGGTACCTCAGAATTGGATTTCTGACTACTCGATATGACAATTAACTCCAAGTTTCTTCTGGTTTCAACAGTGCTTTCAGTCCGCTTATAAAATCAGGGTCTCTTTCAAAGACATTCCCCATGACCACCATATCAGCCCCTGCATCATACGCGGTCTTCAATTTATCGAGACTATCGATTCCTCCTCCGATGATCAGCGGTACTGAAATATTTTCTTTCACGGCCCTGATCACTTCTGCATGCACCGGGTCTAGTGCTCCACTTCCGGCATCCAGGTAAACCAATTTTTTTCCCATGAGCTCACCAGCCATTGCGGTTTTTACAATGAGATCCAATTCTGATTGCGAAAGGGCCTCCGTGCCGCTCTTTTGCAAGACCGAGCTATCCACTCCCCCATCAAGTACCATATAAGCTGTCGGAACAACTTCAAGTTCGGAGTCCTGAATTTTGGGAACAGCTTCAATATGTTTTTCGATCAACCATCTGGGGTCTCTTCCGCTAAGTAGTGAAAGGTAAAGCAGAACGTCGGCGCTTTCCACTACCTGATTGGTATCTCCAGGGAATAAAACGATAGGCAGGTCACTGGCATTTCTCAGCCGTTCAACACATGCCTCGGTTTGCCCATCTTTCACAAAACTTCCGCCTACCATAAGGCTAACAAATCCATATGCCTCAGCCTCCATTGCAAGGCGCTCAATGTTGATATCGGCACTATTCTCCGGATCGATAAGGATGGAGATCAGCTTCTCTCCACTGTTTATTTTAGAGATAATGTGGGAATAGAACACGTAACAAGTATAAGTTATTGAGGCTTATGATAAACGAGGACCAAAGCCTCTCTTTCGATCATTTTAAGTGGATAAACCTGCTCTTTTCCATCCTTCCTGATGAATCCCTGGATATAATCTTCCTGTCCCCGAACTTCCAGATCTCGCTTGAAATCAACACTTCCCTTTTGATAGATCTTGAACAAGACCTCCTTTGAGCACCAGATCCTGTAGAGGTCTGTTAACTCCGATTCGGTGTTAATAATTTCGTCCTCTCGCACAAATTTTTGAGCAATTCTCCTGATCTTATCATCGCGCTCTTCAATATCAATCCCAGCCGGAAACCTTTTAATGAGTTGTATAGCCACTGCTCTTCCAGCATGACTGATGGAGATATTGAAATCGGTATTTTCCAGGTAAGGGCAACCTTCTCTGAGGTAATGTATCACTTGAGGTTGTCCCAGCATATCATTCAGCATGATACGCACTGCAAGCCACTCCATTTTTCGTGTCTCCGATCTGAATTCAGGAACAGATTGCAAATTGCCGTAAACATTTCTGAATTCTTCTTGTAAACTAGACAGATCTTCTGAAAAGACCCACAAATAGAGCTTGTGCTCTGAATCATCGTGGATCTTTAAATAAGGAGACATAAATTAAACGTTTAAAGGCCCTGAAGTTTCATATCTTCGCGCCCAATTTGCACAACAAAAGTAAGATGGATAATACTGAAGTAGGTTCTAGACCAAAGTATAAAGTTAAAGATATTTCCCTGGCCGAATGGGGAAGAAAAGAAATTGAATTGGCTGAAGCAGAAATGCCTGGCCTTATGTCGCTGCGCGAAGAATATGGCGAAAGCAAGCCGCTTAGCGGAGCTCGTATAGCTGGATGTTTGCACATGACCGTGCAGACCGCAGTTTTGATCGAGACCCTTGTGGAACTTGGAGCTGAAGTGACATGGTCATCATGTAACATCTTCTCGACACAAGATCACGCAGCAGCAGCAATTGCAGCAGCAGGTATCCCTGTTTACGCATGGAAAGGAATGACGGATGAAGAGTTCGACTGGTGCATAGAGCAAACTCTTTTTGCTTTCGAAGGAGACAACAATTTGAACATGATCCTTGATGATGGTGGAGACCTTACCAATATGGTCTTCGACAAGTATCCTGAGCTTGTATCGGGCATCAAAGGACTGTCTGAAGAGACCACAACCGGAGTTCACAGACTTTATGAAAGAGAAAGAAACGGCACGCTCGTTCTTCCTGCGATCAATGTGAACGATTCGGTTACAAAATCAAAATTCGATAACAAATACGGTTGTAAGGAATCATTGGTTGATGCCATTCGTCGTGCTACCGATGTTATGATGGCTGGTAAAGTAGCCGTTGTTGCCGGATATGGTGATGTTGGTAAAGGGTCAGCAGCTTCCCTACGAGGAGCTGGAGCCAGAGTGATCGTTACTGAGATCGATCCAATATGCGCACTTCAGGCTGCAATGGACGGATTTGAAGTAAAAAAGATGGTGGATGCTGTGTCAGAGGCAGACATCGTTGTTACCGCCACAGGTAACAAGGACATCATATCAGGAGAGCATTTTAAAAGAATGAAGGATAAAACCATCGTTTGTAACATTGGACACTTTGACAATGAGATCGATGTAGCCTGGTTGAATAACAACTTTGGTGAAACAAAAGACGTGATCAAGCCACAGGTGGATAAGTACACGGTAGATGGAAATGACATCATCTTACTTGCTGAAGGTAGATTGGTGAATCTAGGTTGCGCTACTGGTCACCCATCATTTGTGATGTCTAACTCTTTCACCAACCAAACACTGGCCCAAATTGAGCTTTGGACAAATACAGACAACTACGAAAACAAGGTCTACACACTCCCTAAACATCTAGATGAGAAAGTAGCTAAGCTGCACCTTGCGAAGATCGGAGTGGTATTGGATGAGTTAACTAAGGATCAGGCCGATTATATCGGTGTCAAGAAAGAAGGCCCATACAAGCCGGAATTCTACAGATATTAATCTGCAGCAATACACAACATTGAATGAGGCTTGCCAATTGGCAGGCCTTTTTTAATTGTAGATATGCAAGACATTGTTATCAAAACTGGTTTGATACTGTTGGAGCGGTAAAGCCCCCGTTCCTCCTACCACCGTACCATCGAAAAGGGAGTATTGGGTTTCAGTACAGGGATCAACAGCCACTAAATTCACATCATCAACATAGGCTACGGCGCAGGACTCATTTGGCTGCACAGGGGTATGCCGATCGTAGGCCATGAACTGATTTTGTCCACTTCGGTAAATGATCAAACCTCGGCTCCCACCAGTTGCATAGGTCCAACCGCCGATCACACTCAAGTCGATAAAAGCAGGATCGGTGGTATATATGTAAACATCAACAAACACATACGGGATACCCGTATTCACATTGTTTTGTCGGCAGGAAGTCAATAGACTCAAACTGGCCATAAAGAATAGAACAAGTGGCTTAATGATTTTCATACCTTAGCATCATGCGAACAAAGTTGGCAATTCTCAGCACATTTTTGCTCTTTATGTGCTTCTCTTTTCCAAGCGGAAGTATAGCTCAACAAAGCAAGGCGAAAATGGAAAAGCGCTCCAAGAACGCAGAAAAGCGACAAAAACAAATGGTTGCTGAAGACGAGAAATTCGCTGAATACTCCAGGGAACTTCACCAGAAGAATCAAAGCAAGGAGGTTCAAAAGCGAATGAAACGAAACAAGCGAAAGGCAAAAAGACACAACAGAAATAAACGAGAGTTTTTTCTAATTCGATTCTACAAGAACAAAATCAAGCGCTAGTGGAGTTTGACGATATACTTTACTTCCTTTTCCTTGCTGGCTGGGTTATCCTGGGAGCACTCAGAAAAAGAAATAAGAATAAGGATAAGGCGCCACAACGAAGACCTTCTTATCAAGAGCGGGAATCGAAACCCGTAAAAAGCTTTTCCGATATCATTACGGAATTGCAACATCAAGCAGAACAAAGTAGAGCAAAAGTGTACGAAGCGACCGTTCAGGAAGAAATAAGCGACGAATATCAAGAAATCGCGCCTTCTGATACTAAAACGCATCGAACCGAAGAGATAAAATCTGATTTCGGTAAATTTGATAAAAGCCTTCTAAAAGAAAGAAATCGCCCAAAGAGCTTAGAATCAGAGCTTCTAAAAGATTTTGATCTGAAAAAGGCAGTGATTTATGAAACCATCCTAAATCGCAAGTATTTTTAGACTTTGTGACAAAGAGATTTTTTTTTGGACGAAATGTATGTTTTCCTATTTTTACGGCCTTTTCCCGGAGGGGATAAAACTTCGCTAAAACTTAAAGGAGCTATCATGTTGAGGAAATTTTTA